>CAXBBB010000630.1:0-2194 GCA_963973615.1 uncultured Rhodothermales bacterium
TACGGGCTTGCGCGCTCGGAGAGCCGAAATGGCTCACGTTTTCAACTTACAAGACAAGGCTCTGGCGCGCAAATGCGCCGACGTGTGGGCGGGCAATGTAGGCACGGCACTCGAACAGCGGAAACCGCCCGCCTTTGCGTCGCCCGCAGCCAAGGGTTATGTGGCGTTGGGCGAGGGCTTGTGTAGATACCACGCAAAGTAGAACAGCAGTCCACCGACAGGCGTCAGAAAAACGAACGCCATAGCGAGATAGGGCCAGTTTCCGAAGTACTCTCGGCTCATGTACGCCACGCTTGGATCAGAACGCAGGTAGTGAACTCTCCGGCGCGTTCCACGGCTACTGCGGTCAGCGCAGCGTTCGGCGTCGCTGCGACGCAGCCACCGATCTGTGTCGTAGATCGTGTAGTCTACTCCGTCTACGGTGTAGGTAATCTCGACGCTGCACCATGAACGGTTGCGCGGCTCCACACCTCGTCTGCGACGGATCGCGCGCCCGGTGGCAACTTCGGTGATGCTACCGCTTCGCGTTGCTACGTCTTCTGGCGAAGCGAAGGACGCTCGCGGATGACCGAGAAGGAGAACTGGACCGATGCCTCCGGCAAGGAGCAGCACGCCGAAGCCGCCGATAAGCCAGACGGGTTCGCTGATTTTCCTGCGCTCCTTTGGATTAGCGCGGCGACGATTCAGCCACATAACAAAACAGGCTCTGGCGCGCAAACCACGCCGACGTGTGAGCGGGCAATGTAGTCGCCGACGCCGAGACAGCGCAAAAACGCTCAGCCTTTGCGTCGCCCGCAGCCATGGGTTATGCCGCTCAGTGGCGACGAAACTCGTAGCTGCTCACAATACCGGCGCTGTCAAGACGGAGTTCGAGCGTGCCGAAGTCAATGCCACGACTCGCTGGACCGAGACCGTAGACCAAATCGCTTCCTCCCACACCGGGACCGAGCAACCTTTCAACCTCACCTCGCGTCATGCCCGCGAGTTCGTGCTGACGCATCAGGCTGTGCCGCATTCGCCACCGGTACAACCCGTTGTCGAGATTCAGATATTCGGCTTGCTCCCACCGCTCGGGAGTAAAGTGCTGCGGCGCGACATAGTCTCGCACATCGGGCCAAAACGCATAGGCAAGTGGACCTGCAAAAACCAGCAAGATGACACCGGCTGCAACGATGGCTCCAACCCTAGCGCCTCTGTCCATGTAGCTACCTCAACGGTTGGGCGAGCGGCATAACCAGTAATTGTGCGGCGCTCCGGCGTGTTATCACGAAAGAGCGCCTGATAACGAGACCGCAGAATACGAGCGAAGTCCTTCAAACGCAACGCCTAGCATCCGAACGATGCGAATGCAATGCCGATCTTTTTCGGCATAACACGACGCCACGACGTTACGAGCGCCACTTTCCCGGGTCTAAAGGCGGGATGACCCGACCCAACGAACCCGCTTCACGCCCTCGCCTGCTGCCCGCCGTTCGCGCCGCGTGCAGGCGCAGAGGCTTTGCCCTCGCCACCGAACGGGCCTACCTCGCCTGGACGCTCCGCCTCGTCCGCTTCCACCAACGGCGCACCGGCACGCTGCGCCACCCCGCCGATCTCTCCGAGGACGATGTGTCCGATTTTCTCGACCACCTCGCCGTGCAGCGCGATCTCGCCGCCACCTCGCTCCGGCAAGCGCTCTCCGCTCTTGTGTTTCTCTACGAACACGTCCTCTTTCAACCGCTCGGCACCCTGCGCCCCCTCGTCAGGCCACGGCGGCCGCGCACACTGCCCGTCGTGCTCTCGGCCGAGCAGGTCGGCGCGCTGCTGGCTCGGATGCGCACGCCCACCTCGGCGCTCATTGCCCGGCTGCTCTACGGATCGGGCCTCCGTCTCACCGAGGCGCTTCGGCTTCGCATCAAAGATGTGTCGTTTGACCGGCAGACGATCTCGGTCCGGCGGGCCAAAGGCGACAAGGACCGCCTGACCGTCCTGCCGCCGTCGCTCATCGGCGGCCTACACCGTCAGATGGAGCACGCGCTCGCCGTCGCCGAGGACGATCGGCACCGGGGGCTTCCAGGCGTCTACCTGCCGCACGCGCTGGCGCGGAAGATGCCCCATGCCGACCGAGAGGCGCCGTGGCAGTGGCTCTTTCCCTCGCGCAGCCTGTCGACCGATCCCAGATCCGGGCTTCGCCGCAGACACCACGTCTCACCCT
>CAXBBB010000631.1:0-2194 GCA_963973615.1 uncultured Rhodothermales bacterium
TTTTTTGTCATCGCGGGGAGGTTGCTGTCCCGCTGAGCCGACCGACCGCCCGATCAGTTCATCCACGCGATGGCGCCGTTGAGAACAGTCGCAAACGCCACCCACAGCAGATAAGGCACCAGTAGCCACGCTGCGACCCGGTCGACACGGTGGAAGGCGCGAATCGTCAGGCCAATGAGTAGCAGGAGCACGACGATTACGCCGAATGCCAGCCACGGCATCCTCAGGCCGAAAAAGATCGGCGTCCAGATCGCGTTGACGGCGAGTTGCGCCAGAAACAGCTTGACCTCGCCCGAGAATCGATCCACGTTCCACTGCGCGTTCCACACCCGCCACAGCCCTATGCCCATCAGCGCGTATAGGATCGGCCAGACGACGCCGAACAGCCATCCGGGCGGCGCAAAAGCCGGAAGCCGAAGCACGTCGTACCAGCCCGAGCCATCACCGACGGTCAGCGCGCCCAATCCTCCAGCGGCGTTGCAGAGCACGATACAGGCAATGAGTCCGAGCCACTTCACGATGCACCTCCACTCGAAATCGGCTGCACGTCGACTAGCCCGCTCTCGCCCGGTGCGCGGTAGAAACAGCTTCGATGCCCGGTGTGGCACGCGGCGCCCTGTTTCTGATCGACAGTCCACAGCAACGCATCGCCGTCGCAATCGACGCGGACGCTGCGGACGTGCTGAAACGCGCCGCTCGTCAGTCCTTTGACCCACACCTCGTTGCGCGACCGACTCCAATACGTCATCTGTCCGCTTGCCAGCGTCTGGCGGACCGTGTCGGGCGTTTGATAGGCGAGCATGAGCACCTCGTTGGTCTCGTGATCCTGAACGACAGCGGCGACGAGGCCAGTCGTCGCGTCGGGCGTGAGAGCGTCGAGAAGGGCGTCGGTTTCTTCTGGCGTGGCGGTCATATGGAAAGGGTTGCCGGACGCAAACCCATGAGGCGCCCGGTTCAGGTGGATACGGCGATGGTGCGCAGTTTGCACGCCGGTCGGCCATGCTTCGCTCCCTCGCTTTCGCTTCCCTCCTTCTGATCGCCGCTTCGGACGCGCGCGCGCAACTCGAACCCGCGCCGACCTCGCCCCTCGAAGCCGAGCCAGTCGCGCAGCCACTCGTTGCAGCGCCTTCTTCGGACGATCCAATGGTCCGCCTGCGCGCCCTGCCCCCGTTCGAAATGGACGAGGTGACGTGGCTCGCGCGGTGCCTGGTGACCGAGTCTAACCGCCCACGCGAGCAGTGGTACGTGGCGTGGGTGGTACGTAACCGGGTCGAGACGCGCTTCGCTGGGGCGACGTACCGCGAGGTGGTACTTGAGCCGTTCCAGTTCAGCGCCTTCAACGCGCCCTCGCCCGCACGCGACGCCGCCCTCGCCCTTACGCCACGATCAGAAGCTCCGCACTGGCGCGAGGCCGTCCGCATCGCCCTGACCGTTTCCCAGGCTCCAGCCGAACGCCGCCCCTTCCCCGTCACGGTCCGCCACTTCTACTCACCGATCTCGATGGAAGGCGGACGCACGCCTACGTGGGCACAGGGACGCACCCCCGTCGCCCTCAACGACGCCACGATCAGCGACCGCCGCTTCCGCTTCTACGACGATCTCGATGCCGGATCGCGCGTCGCTCGCCTCCATCCGAACGCCGTCGATGCCTCCTATTCCCCATCTGCTACATCGCCTGCCGAGGCCAGCCGCCCATCTATCCGGGACCGACGCAGTTCACGCGTGACAATCTCCCGCCCAGCACGTCCGCTTGGCCCGAAGAAACCGACTCGGCGCGGAGGAGAATAGATCAATGGAGATCTGACAGGTCGCCTGCGACCTGTCAGATCCGCGATGGCCCAAGCACGCCAAGGCGAACAGGACGCAGGAGGCATCGTTGGTTTCGGATGATTCGAGTCCTCCGCTTGCTTCCTCGTCGCGCACTGATCGGATTGGTGCGCGCGTATCAACTCGTCGTGTCGCCGCACCTGGCGCCCTCGTGCCGCTACACGCCGTCGTGCTCGTCCTACTCGGTGCAGGCGCTGACCCAATATGGCGCCGTCAAAGGCGGTATCCTGACTGCGTGGAGACTTCTCCGCTGCGCGCCGTGGGGCAAAGGCGGCTACGACCCGCCCCGCTGGTTCGGGGAGGAAGTGACCGTCGATAAAGCTCGCACTCTACATAAAGGCGAACGACCGGCCTGATCTCGGCCCGG
>CAXBBB010000632.1:0-2190 GCA_963973615.1 uncultured Rhodothermales bacterium
GAACACGTCGCGTCCCCAGACCCGGTTGAGTACGTCCTGACGCGTGAACACCTTGCCCGGATGCGAGGCGAGGAAGTAGAGCAACTCGAACTCCTTGCGCGGCATCCGAAACTTCTCTCGATCCTCGCCCTCGCGCTCGCGAAAAACGAGGTAGCGCTCGCGGTTGATCTCCAGGTCGTGCAGAAACAGCCGGTCCGGCGCGTCTTCTTGCCGGTTGGCTCCTCTCATGAGCGCCCGAATCTGGCTGATCAGAACCGGCATGTCGACGTCCTTGCTCAGGTACGCGTCGGCGCCCACGTCGAGGCCGCGCACGTAGTCATCGGTTGCGTCGAGGGCGGTCAGCATCAGGATCGGTGTTTTGCGCAGTCCGGCGTTCTCGCGCAGGCGGCGGCACACGTCGAGTCCCGTCAGGCCGGGCATCATTACGTCGAGCACAATGGCATCGGGCTGCTCGGATTCGGCCTTCTCCAGCGCTTCGACGCCGTCGGAGGCTTCGACGACCGTATACCCCTCGCGCTGCAAGTTGTACACGAGCAGGTCGCGCAGGTCAGGTTCGTCGTCGACGATGAGGACTTTGGGCGCAGGCTCCGACATCGGGCGGTGGGATGATGAATGGGCAACTTACGCACGCCTCATCGCGCGCAAATGATCGCAGCGTTACCCGGCGACGGTTGGCAAGCACCGGTGTAGCGACGCAGCATACTACGTCGCTACACCGGCCGCTGTGCTATGATGCGTCTTCCTCGCGGATCACGCGGCTGAACACCGTCTCGCCAGTGCGTAGCATCGCCCGGACGTACGGATGGCACATCTTGCATTTGTGCCCGAACGTGACGTGCTGCTGAAGCTCGGCTATAGTCCGTGCGTCGCTCTCATCAGCTTGATCTTTGAGTTCGGCGAACGTCGTTTGGAAGCAGACGCAGCGGTCGATGCGCATCAGTCGTCGGTCGTCGCGATGGCGATGGAGGTCGGAGCCACGCCTGTTGCGAAGCGGCCCAGTTCGGCGCCTCCGCTTGCCGCGTGGACCGTTACGTAGCCCGCCACATCGAATCCAGGAACGCGGGCGACGTAGAGGCGGTCGCGTGTGCCGTCCAAAGCGATGGCGCCGATAGGGTTGGCGTCGGTGGGAAGCGTGATCTCGCCTGCCGCTTGGTTCGTTTCGGTGTCGAAGCGGACGATGCGGTTACCACCGACGACGACAACCAGCGTCTGGCTTTCCTCGCTGTAGAACGACTCCTGCCCCGGTCCTGCCGTAGCGGTACGGTCGTCGAGTGGGAAGCGCGACACGATGGCATTTCCGCTGAGTACGAGCACCTCGCCGGGTGTCTCACCAATAACTGAAAAGTCGTCGTCGTACTGAACCGTGCCGGTGCAGATAACCCAGACTTCGCTCTGTTCGTCCTCGTGGAGCGCGCGGGGACCCGCACATTCCGTCGCGATCTCGGCCTTGATGTTGCCCTGCCTGTCGTAGGCGAAGACCGTCGAGCCGTTGCCGAACCCGTGCGCGGCGACGTAGACACGCTCTTCGGTCAAGAGCACGCCTTCGGGGTTTTCGCCCGCGCCTAGAGAGTCGGTCACGACGCCGTCGCCGGTCAGGTCGACGAGGCTGAGGCGTCCGCCGGAAAAGAAGCCGCGACCGCCGAACAGACTCGTCACGAAAGCGCGGTCGCCGTCGACGGCGACGTAGCGCGGTGAGAAGACCGAGATACTCGGCTGGGCTTCCAGCGTCTGGGCGTCGAAGCGGTAGAGTCGGTCGCCCGTGTTGGCCGTCACGTACAGCACGCCGTCTGCCACCGTCACGCTCTGGACGATGGAGTTGAGGTCGCCGATGGCGCGTGCCGTCGACGTCTGATCGTCTGGATTGTAGGTCGTGACTGTGCCGTTGCCGTCCGAGAAGTTGCCCTGGTTGCCGACGAACACGCTCGTCGAAACGCGGCGGTCGTCGCTGTCGTCATCGCCGAACGCGTCGCAGCCGACCATGCCGGAGGTGAGAAGTAGGAGCAGGAGGAGAGAGTGGAGCTTGGACATGGGAGTCGAGGTGGGGTGATGGAAAGAGGAGGAGGGTTAGCGGGTATCGCCGAGGGTCAGGGAGAGTCCGACGCGGGCATGGCGTCCAGGCATCGGGTAGCCTTCGATCAGGCGATACCGTGCGTCGAGGGCGTTGTGCACGCGGAAGAACGCGGTCAGTCG
>CAXBBB010000633.1:0-2190 GCA_963973615.1 uncultured Rhodothermales bacterium
GACCGCAAAGAACCTGGTCGGCTACCTCAATGATCTGAAGTCCGCAAGTAAAATCAATGTCAGGATCAACTCGCCAGGTGGCAGCGTGTTCGACGGGAACGCTATCCACAACGCACTCGTGAACCATCCCGCGGATATTCACGTGCACGTTGACGGCATGGCCCTAAGTGCGGCGTCCGTCATCGCCATGGCAGGCGTAGCAGAGACCGCTCCCGGTATAGAGAGCGGCTCCGTCGGGCACCGCGGCTGGCGCATCACGGGCAGGCAACTCGCAGGCGACGAGAAAAACGAGCCCGAGTAGCGCCGTCCGGGTCACCCGTCGCTCGCGGTGCTCTCGTTGCCTCCCATGGAGGGCAGATCGGATAGGTCGCGAATGCCGACGGGGACCGTCATCACTCCGGCATCCTCAAACGTGAGCGTCAGGTCGATCGTCTCGCCCGCCGTCAGCGCGTCGGTGAGGTTGATGAGCATGATGTGATAGCCGCCTTGTTCGAGCATCACCGAGCGACCGGCGCGCACTTCGAGGCGGTCGAGCATTTCCATCTTCATCATTCCGTCTTCACCTGCCGTCGTGCGGTGAATTTCGACGCGCTCAGCGCCAGGGTAGGCGGCCGAGAGCAGCGCGTCGTCGGTACTGCCGCCTTGGATGGTCATAAACACGCCGCCTGTACCGCCTGCGGGTGCAGTCACGGCGTACGCACCCTCGACCGTCAGTTCTTGCGAGACTACCTCGGTCGTGTCGTCGCCCATCTGGGGCGCGTCGGAATCGCCGCACGCAGCCAGCATGAGGAGGAGCGGGAGGAGGAGAAGACGCTTCATAGGGGAGGGGAAGTTGGGAGGAGCCGCAAAGGTACGAAAGCCGACGCCTAGTCGAGTAGTGCGCGGGCGTCGTCGGCGACCATTTCGGGGATCATGCTGCTGCCGCCGTACGACTCTACGATGCGGCCTTGGGCATCGAGTAGAAACGCTTTATCGCTGTGACTTACGAGGTAATGCGGTGTGCCGTCGGCGAGTGTGTCGGGCGTCTCTTTCTGCGTGCGGATGCGCAGCCGGTCCATCAGGCGTGCCACTTCGTCCGGGGCTCCGGTCAGCAGTTTCCAGTCCGGTTCAAGCTTCCAGCTTTCGGCATACGCGCTCAGCGTTTGCGGCGTGTCGCGCTCGGGGTCGAAGGTCAGCGTGGCGAACTGGACACGCGACGTGTCGGCGCCGAGCAGCGTGTGGATGCGGGTCATGTTCGCCATCGTCATCAAGCACACGTCGGGACAGTGCGTGTAGACGGCGGTGACGATAGACGGTTTGCCCCGGAGGTCGGCCGGAATCGCAAACGCGTCGGCGTTCTGGTCAACCAGCGCGAAAGCGTCGTCGGTGAGGTCGTCTTCCGGCTCGAGGTGGTCGGGGGTAGCCTGGCAGGCGGTGAGCGTTACGAGCAGGATCAGCGAGAAGAAGCGCATCGGCGGGTCGGTTGGTAGGGGGGACGTACGCAGAATGGGGCTGGGCGATTCCGTTTTCCTCGCATCTCCCGCACTCTATCCATGCGTTGTGCGTAGTCTGATGTCCTAGAACCCCAACGCTATGCCTCTCGTCGCCATCGTCGGCCGCCCCAATGTGGGGAAGAGCACCTTTTTTAACCGCCTCACCGAATCGCGCCAGAGCATCGTCCACGACGAGCCGGGCGTCACACGCGACCGCGTCTACGGTGATGCCGAGTGGAACGGCGTTGCCTTTAACGTGGTCGACACAGGCGGGTACGTCCAAGGGTCATCGGATCAGTTCGAGGAGGCCATTCGCGAGCAGGTCGATATAGCGCTCGCCGAAGCCGACGCCGTCTTGTTCATCGTCGATGTGGTGACGGGAACGACCGATCTCGACGACCGCCTCGCCAGCATCTTGCGCAAGAGCGATAAGCCGACGTTTGTCGTCGCCAACAAAGCCGACAACGCTACGCGCCGTCTGGACGCGACAGAGTTTTACGCCTTCGGTCTGGGCGAGCCGTATCCGCTGTCGTCCATCAACGGGAGTGGAACGGGGGAATTGCTGGACGCCCTGGTTAAGGTGCTACCCGAAGAAGTGGAGCCCGAAGACACCGGCGCACTGCGCATCGCGCTGATTGGGCGACCCAACGTCGGCAAGTCATCGCTCACCAATGCGCTTTTGGGCGAGGAGCGAACGATCGTGACCGATGTGGCGGGG
>CAXBBB010000634.1:0-2181 GCA_963973615.1 uncultured Rhodothermales bacterium
GCAGGATGCGGTTTCACGACGTGTATCTGGAGACGCTACTCGATCCGGCCTTCGACCGCTTCGCCGAAAAGCGGCAGGCGTTGGCAGAGGAAGCCAAGGCCATAGGGATGCCGCGCTCGGTCCTCTCGGATCACCAGATGCTCGTCATCGCGATGAGCAACCGCCACGCTGCGGCTATCCTCGCCTTCGTACGCGCCCGCTATCCGCAGTATCGCAGCGCGCGCATCGGCCAGGATCTACCCGCCCGAGACTGCCGCCGCGACCTCGACGCCTTCCGTAACGGTGATCTGGACGTGATGGTGCAGGTCGACATGATCGGCGAGGGCACAGACATCAAGCCGATCAGCATTATCGTCAAGGCCGACTTGGTGCGCGCCTACTCCAAGACGCTCCAACAAGTCTTCCGGGGCATGCGCTATTTCCCCGCGTGGAGCGAGGCCGCCAACGTCTGCGACATCTATACCGCCAACGACTCAGACGTGGTCGACGTGCTCGACTGGATCACGAGCGAGGAGCAGATCGGCATCAAGACGAAGCACAAGAAGTCGGGGCGTGAGGGCATCAGCCCGAGCAAAGAAGGCACGCACAGCCACTGGGAGTTGGCGAGCGTAGAGCAGGGCAAGATGCGCTCGCATGCGCTGTCGATGGAGGACTCCGTCGGTCCGCACGACCGCGTCCTTCGCATGCGTGAGATGCCCCGGGGCGTCGTAGACGTGGCCGCGCGCGAAAAGGCGCTCCGCCGCGCCTGCTCCGAGCTAGCGACCGAACTCTACCACACGCTCCAATCGACTGGTCGCTCCGCCGACATCCGCGAGATCCACAGCGCGGCCAAGAAGTACGTCGGATCGGCCCAGAGTAAGCTGAGCCTGCCCGAGTTGGAGCAGAAGCAACGCTGGTTGCGGCGGTGCCTGCAAATGCGGCGACTGGCGTAGCAGCAGACAGGGGAAGCGTGAGCAGTTGGCACAGCCCGTCCCAGTTGTCATCGCGAGGAGCGCAGCGACGTGGCGATCTCCTACGTAAGCGGCCAGCGCTGGAGATCGCCACGCTACGCTCGCGATGACAACTGGAAGGTTTAGAGGTGTGTCGCATGGCCTTGATGCAGTCGGCCTCAGCCCAACTCGCCCTTCCCCAACTGCTCTTCGCGGCCCAGATCCGGGGTGCTCCCCGTCGCCATGCCTTTGGCGATTTCGAACAGGGTGACGACGCGGTTGTGCTTGGCTTTGAGGTAGTGTACCGTCTGTGCGTCGACGTAGATCAGGGCGAGGCGCGGGTCGTCGGGACCGCTGTTGCGGTCGCCGCCCTGATCCTCGAACCACGCCTTCCAGTCCGGCTTATAGAGTTCGTGGATCTTGGCTCGATCCTGCGAGATCGTCGCCGTTCCGCTGACCGAGACCCACTCTTTCGTGCCGTCGTCATAGTAGCCGAGCGAGACGTTCGGGTCGCTTTCGATTTCGTCGATCTTGTGCGTTTCGATGCTCGTCACGAACCAGAGGTCGGCGTCGTCTTCCTGCTGCTGGGTAGCCATCGGACGCGTGACGAGTGAGCCGTCCGGCCGGCGCGTGGTCAGCATGGCGATCTCGATGCCGTCGATGAGTTCGTAGAGTTCGGCGAGTTTCTTTTCGGTTGACGCGGACATGTCGTGCGGATGGTGAAGGATTCTGGTATCGCTACCCAACGCACATCACCGAGATTCGGAAGGACCAGTATTTCCAATCGGCACCTGGTTCCGGCACGTTTTTCCTACTCTCCTAGGCCAACCCGGACGATTCGTCCACGTCCCGACCGATCTCGGCTGCGGATCTGCTCGATTCGCCATTGGCACGTCGGTTGCAACTGGGCTAGCACATCCGCGAACGGATTCCGTCTGGCACTCCTCCCCGTCAGACGAAATCCTCTCGCGGGTGCTTTGGAGTCGGGGGCGCTGGAGAAAGCCTCTCGACGGTGACGTGACTCGCTCCGCCCCGCTTCGACACGTTCGGAGTGGGGCGGAGTCGTTTTAACCGGTTCGTTGGTAGCGAACGAACCGGAATGCCGGGCGACCACCCTCCGCCACATGCCCCTCGCTCCAGGTCTCCTCGAACGTAGAGCCAACCAGATGCCGATAGGCCGGAAAAAACGCATCCCCTTGGTGCTCGCCACCGACGAGCGTGAGTTCGAGCCGGTCCGCCCGCCCGACGGTCT
>CAXBBB010000635.1:0-2180 GCA_963973615.1 uncultured Rhodothermales bacterium
CACAGTTCTGCGTTCTCATTGACCAGTGTGCACCTCTTCACCCCTTTGCCAACGTCTACGCCATCTCTCGCGCCTACTTCGACTACGCCAAATCCTACATCGCCTACGATGCGCTCGGCGGCGACGACAACCCGCTGGGCGAGCCGGTGCGCATCACGGGCAACGTCGACGGTGGATTGGGTTTCTTCGCCGGACGCACGCGGACGACCATTCGGGTCGAAGAGGAATAATGCGGGCGCTCCTACTCCTGATTCTGTTTTCCGGCTGCGAGCTATCGCTGGACATCGACGTGCCCCAGGCGGACCGCGTGTTGATCATCGATGCGCCATTCGAGGTCGGGCAGCCATGGCGCGTTGGCGTAGGTCATTCGATGGCCGTCCAGCAAGGCAGGCTACAAGATCACGACACCGCCGTTTTCGGGGCGACGGTCGAGATCTACGAGGGCGATACCTTGGTCGAGCGACTGGTGCAGGACCGCGACCCGATTTACCCGCCGCGCCCCGTCCTCGCGCCCGCCACGACGAGTACGCAGAACTATCGGGGACACACGACGCCCATCGCTGGCCGGACGTATACACTCGTCGTCCGGCATCCCGACTTTCCTGAAGCGCGGGCGACCAGTTCGACGCCCGTTCCTCTCGACTCGGCTCGTTTCGTCGGATCAGCGACCCGCGACGGTCGCCAGTTTTCCGGTCGGCTCGAAGTCGACGATGATGCTTCAGCTTCGCATTACGCCGTCCACTTGACGCAGCAGCCGGGAGGCGATCCGGAGCAGAGTGACGTCACCGGACTGTTTTTCACCTCCCCGACGACGATCTTCGAGCGTCCGCTTCCCAACCCGTTCAACGACATCGACGAGTCCGTCTTTACAGCCGCTTTCTTTGCCGACGACGCGTTCGAGAACGCGCACTATCCGCTCGACTTCGACGTAGGCTTTTACAACGACCAGGGGTTGTACTGCGGCGACAACCCATCGCCCACCTGCACCGCATTTGGCATTTACGCCAACGTCCACGCGATCACGCCCGAGTACTTCGCCTACGTCCGCTCGCTGATCGGCTACGAAGGGCTGGACGCAGACGACAATCCGCTGGGCGAACCGATCCGGCTGGTCGGCAACGTCGAAGGCGGAATAGGTCTGTTTGCCGGACGAAGCGCGCCGATCCTCGTAGAACTCGCTGAGCGCCCATGAACCGACTGCGCCGTATCTCGATGGGATCGATTCCGATGGAAGCGTGGGCGTGGGTGCTCGGGCTGGCGCTCGTTGCTACCCTTGACCCCGACGCGCCGGGCTGGTTTACCGTGTGCCCGTTCGACTGGATCGGCGATGCACTGGGCACCGCGTTCTGTCCGGGTTGCGGGTTGGGACGCGCCATCGGGCATCTCGCACGCGGTCAGTGGACCGAAAGTTGGGCAGCGCATCCTCTGGCGGTCCCTGCCGTAGCTTTACTTGTCGTCCGTTCGGCCACGCTGATCCGACGCGCTTTGTCTCCTCAACCACCGACGCCGCATGTCCCGAATTATCCGCTATCTACCTGAACTCGAAGGCGACGAACAGGTCGAAGTCGCCCGCCTGCTCGGGCCGATGAACGATCAGCAGGTCGAGCAGTTTTCGCACGCCTACCGCAGCCGCCGCAAGGATACCAGCACGGTCCTCATTCTGACGCTGCTGGGATTCTTTATCGTCGCCGGAGTGCAGCGCTTCTACGTCGGGCAGATGGGCATGGGCCTTCTCTACCTATTTACGGGCGGACTGTGCCTCGTTGGGACGATCCTCGACACGATCAATCACAAGAAGCTGGCGGCCGAATACAACATCCGCCAGGCGCGCGAAGTGGCCCAACTCGTCGCCTGAACGGTAACGAGGCCGATCCGCATGGGCAATTTTTGGCCCTAATTCGGCATTTCGTTGCGAAACCGCTGCGCGCGTCGCATCTTGACACCCTCTACGGGTCTTGCGCCCTCCTTTTTTCCTTGCGGCAGGTATCGACCTGCGACTATTCGATGAGCTATTCGAACGACGACAACCGCGGCGGTGGCCGTGACGACAACCGCGGTGGCGGTAACAACCGTGGCGGTGGCCGCGACGACAACCGCGGTGGCGGTGGTGGCGGTGGGTACCGTGGCGGCGGTGGCGGTGGCTATCGCGGCGGCGGTGGCGGCGGCGACAATCGTGGCGG
>CAXBBB010000636.1:0-2177 GCA_963973615.1 uncultured Rhodothermales bacterium
GAACCGCTCAGCCACCCAGCGGCCAGCGGCGACAGTGCGACGAGTGCGCAAACGCCCAGCGAGATCAGCAGGCTCAGCCATACCAGCGCCGCCGCGTCTCGCTGCTCGCCAGGGAGGAGTACAGCGTCTTCGTAGCGCAGCGAGCAGACGGGATAGATCAGCGTAACCAGCCCGACGAACAAATCAGCGACGCCAAACGCTTCAGGTGAGTACAGCCGTGTCAGAACCGGCTGGACGGCGAATCCGATGACGGTAGCGATAGCCGATCCACTCAGCAGCGCGCTTATAGACCGAGCGGTTGTCGTGCGCGCCATGCTAGACGAGGGGACGTACGCGCGCCACCATTCGTGCCAATCCGGGCCGGTGCCACGTGGCGCGGATGTACGGAACCAGATCGGCGCCCATCGTGCGTTTGAATTCGGCAATGGACGGTGTGTTGGCACCTCCCAGATCATAGGTCGCCACGCCGCGCGCTTTCGCTTCCTGCCAGATCGCGTGGATCAGCAGCGTTCTCGCCGGTCCGGGAGTGCTGCCTGCCACTAGTTCGTGCACCTCATCGTCGCCCCAAACGACCAGCCCAGCGGCCTCGACGTCACCGTCGGGTGGTGCGACGCTCCATACCTCTGCAGCATTGGCACGTATCAGGTCATCGGCGAACGCGACGTACTGCGCGCGGGAAAATGGCGCCTGCCGCTCTTGCCGGGCGTACGACTCCAGCACCAGCCGGGCGAGTACATCGGAGCCTGCAGCACGATCGACTGACCAGTCGTCACCGTCGCGAATTGTGCGGCGGACCCTACTCGACGATAATCCCAATTGCATGCGGTCGACCGCGAGCCGATAGGCGTACAGCGGCGACGCAGCGTAGCCTGACCATTGTAGCGGACGAACGTCAGCAAACTGCGTTGGCAGGTGAAGGGCGATAGCCTGAACGTGTGCCTGCAGACCGGCAGCTAACGCGTCCAGTGGCGACCGCCCACGATGGACGTCGCTCGCCCGAACGTTCTCGCACAGCAGCGCGCTGTAGGGCGATAGGATCGGAGCCAAAACTGCCCGCATCGGTCCGCGCGACTTCTCAAGAGCGAGCAGCCCGGCATCGGGGGTGTCTTCTGGACCGGCGATGAGCAGTCGCGTTTGGGCGCCGAGTAAGTCGGCGAGTGCATGCGTGACCGCCAGTTGATTGAGCGGCGACCTGCTGCCGATTCGCTGCTCTAGCGCAGCCCAGGTGTCAGCGAGTGCGTCGTCGGGGACGAGTCGGGCGGCGTCAGACATGAAGAGAAAAAGAGACCTGGTCAGATCGGGAAAAGCCTCGGACGCGTCTCCGTGCCAAGCCTAGCAGATCTCTAGAGACCTGCTAGGCTTTCGGTGGGCACTGTCGCCAAGGCTCACAAAATGTACTGGCTCAGGTCGCGGTCCTCGACGATATCGTGCAGGTGATCGCGGACCTGCTTGGCCGTCACCTCGATTTCGCTCGCCATTTCGCCGCTTTCGATGGCGTCGGGCAGGTCGTAGAGGTAGTCTTCGAGCAGTGTCGTCAGGATCGTGTGCAGGCGCCTCGCTCCGATGTTTTCGACCTCGGAGTTGACACGCGCGGCGATAGCGGCAATCTCTTTAACGGCGTCATCCGTAAACGTCAGGGTGACGCCTTCGGTCTGCATCAGTGCGGCGTACTGCTTGAGCAGCGCGTTCTTGGGCTGCGTCAGGATCGCGAAGAAGTCCTCTTCGGTCAGGCTGTTGAGTTCGACGCGGATCGGAAAGCGACCTTGCAACTCGGGGATCAGGTCGCTCGGTTTGGCGACGTGGAACGCGCCCGATGCGATGAACAGGATGTGGTCGGTCTTGACCAGGCCGTGTTTGGTCGTGACGCTCGAACCTTCGACGATGGGCAGCAGGTCGCGTTGCACGCCTTCGCGCGATACGTCCGGCCCGCCGCCGCCCGACGACTTGTTGCCACCCGCCACTTTGTCGATCTCGTCGATGAAGACGATACCGCTCTGCTGCACGCGCTCCAGCGCTTCGCGCGTTACGCGGTCCATGTCGATCAGCTTGCCGGCTTCTTCTTTGGTCAGCAGTTCGAGCGCTTCGGGCACCTTGACGCGCCGCTTCTTGCGCTTCTTGTTCTTGCCGCCGAACAAATCCTGAATGTTGACGCCCATCTCCTCCAGTCCGCCCGGACC
>CAXBBB010000637.1:0-2170 GCA_963973615.1 uncultured Rhodothermales bacterium
AGAGCGACCTGACGGCCGGTCAGGTCGTAGACTGCCAGCCGCACCACGCCTGCTTCAGGCAAGGCATACTCGATACTCACTAGATCGCGCGAGGGGTTGGGATGGCTCTGCTCCAGGACCAGTTCGCTCGGCACAATGCCCTGAGGCGTAGACGTCACCACGCCTGAGACTACCGTAAAGACCGATGCAGTGGAGAAGGCCGACTTGTCGCTGCCGACCGCTGAGCGCACCCGCCAGAAGTAGCGGCCGTCGGCCAACTCTCCCGTCGCAGCCCGCATCGCGCCCGCGCTCTCAAACCGTGTCACCTCGTCCGCAAAGTCGCCGCGCGTACTCAGCTCGACTTCGTACGTCGTACCAGCAGCGGCCGCTGAGGGCACAAACCACGACAGTTCCGGAGCCGATGCCGCGATCGTCGCGCCGTTCCTCGGGCTGCCCGCGTGGGGTGCTACCGGAGCTACGCCGCCGCCGTTCATCGTAAACGTCTCTGCTGGCGCCGACCATACCGTCGACGTGCCGTCGGTCAGGTTGGCACGCGCACGCCACCAGTACGTCGCGCCTGGCGTGAGGCTGCTCGCCGTAAGCGGAGAGGCCGCGGCGCTCTGGCTCACCTTGCCACTGGTGAAGTCGGACGACGTAGCGTACTCGACCGTGTAACTGGCAATCGCGCCCGAGCCTCCCGAAGCATACCACGAGAGCGTCGCGTCGGACGCATATACGGTAGCTCCGCCCGTCGGATAGGCCAGCGTGGGCACAAACGTACCGCCCTGACCCAGAGTCGTGAAGGCGCCGCTGCTCCAACTTGACGGAGCCGAGGCACCTACCGTTGCCCCGACGCGCCAGAAGTACGTCGTCGCCCATCCGAGCGCATCGCCGCTCGCGAGCGTGAGACTGGCCGCGTTGGGATCGCTGACCGTCTTGGTGATCGTGCCTGTAGCAAACGAAGCGTCCTCGCTGATCTCGACCTGGAAGCCGCTCAGTCCGGCCCGGCTGCCGTCGACCCACCACGAGAGGGTCGGCGTCAGGCTGCGCATCGTGGGAGGCGTTACTCCTGAAGAGACCGGCCACGAGGCCACGGCCGAACTGGTCGTCGCTGCGACGGCTTGGAAGACTGAGAACGTAGCCGCATCCGAAGTAGCCGTAGCCGACCCATCGGTCGCTGTCACACTCCAAGTGTAGCTCTCCCCCGCTACCAGTCCGGTCACATCCACAAACAGATCGCTCGTCGGCCCAAGGGAGACCGGCGCGCCGCCGTCAGGCGTGAGCGTAACGGTGAAGCTCAGACCAGGCGCCGACGCGCCCAAGTACCACGACAGGCGCGCGTCGGATGAGTAGAGCAGCGCGCCGCCGGTCGGGTAGGCGGCGACCGGCTTGGCGACCCCACTCGTGGCTACAGTCGAGAAGAGCGCCGGGATGCTCCAGTCACTCGTGCTCGAGCCATCGGTGCTGCGCACGCGCCACTGGTAGTCGGCTCCGCTGGCGAGCGTGACGCTCTGCGCGGCCAGATCGACGCTGCGCACGCCGGCGGCCGTCGTGAAGTCGGGCGTGCCGGTAAAGCTCTCACTTGCCGTCGTATTGATGATCTCGACGTGGTAGACCAGCCCGGTGGATCCATTGGTAAGGTACCAACCCAACGCAGGCTGGCGCGTGTAGACGGTCGCTCCGCCGGTCGGCCAGGAGGCGACCGGAACGGCCGTGCCGTTCACCTTGACGACCTCGAACGTCGCCTCGTCCGAGTAGCCCAGGACCGCTCCGCTAGGGTCTTTGACGAGCACGCGCCACGTGTAGTTGGTGCCGCCGATGAGCACGCCGCTTGGCGGCGTGTAGGTTAGCGCGCCACCGGGAACGACCAGGTCGCCGCTGCTGTGCACGAGCACGTCCCAATCGGCCAGGGCGCTGTTCTTGATCTGCACTTCCCACTCGTGACCGGTCGATCCGGTGACGATGTACCAGTTCATGCCGGGCGTCGTCGTCCAGACCTTGGCGCCATCGGTCGGGTAGGCGATGACGGGCGGCTTGGCCTCAAACGGCGTCGTGCCAGTCGTGAAGCTGCGCGCGGCCGAGGTATCGGTTTCGGCGCCTAGTAGGGGCGTCGTGCGATGCGCGGTCACGCCCCACCAGTACTGAGTCGAGAAGGCGAGCGTGAGGTTTTCGGCGAGGTGCTGGTAGCTCG
>CAXBBB010000638.1:0-2160 GCA_963973615.1 uncultured Rhodothermales bacterium
CCCACGCCTTCTTCTCCTCCTCCTGCTTGGCCTCGACGAACTCCATGATGTCCGGGTGCCACGACTTCAACGTCTGCATGATCGCCGCGCGCCGCGTCTTGCCACCGCTCTTGATCGTGCCGCCCGTCGCGTCCTGCACGCGCATGAAGCTGACCGGACCGCTGGGAATGCCGCCACCACTCAGCTTCTCGTGCGAGCTACGCAGCTTCGACCAGTCGGCGCCGACGCCCGAGCCGTACTTGAACAGGCGGGCGCTCTCGCCCATCAGCTGCCAGATGTCGTCGATCGAGTCCTTAACCGAGATAATGAAGCAGGCCGATGCCTGCGGACGCTCGTATGGATCCACGTCGAGGACCTTGCCCTCTTTGTCGCTCCAGCCGCTGATCGTTTTGCCGCCCGTATCGCGCACGCCGTAGAGGTGATGCAGACCGACGTTGAACCACACCGGGCTGTTGAACGCGCCGTACTGGTTGGTGCAGAGCCACGTCAGTTCGTCGTAGAACTTCTCGGAATCGGCTTTGCTGGCGAAGTAGCCTTTCTCCTGTCCCCAATCCGTGATCGTCCGCGTGACGCGGTGGACCAGTTGGCGCAGGCTGTGCTCGCGTCCGTCCTCTGCGGGGTCGATACCGTTCTTGTCGACGTCGCCATAAAAGTACTTGGACGAGACGACGTTGGTGGCCAGAAGGCTCCAGTCACTGGGAAACTCGACGTTCTTCTGCTCGAAGACGGCCTCACCTTTGGGGTTGCGGATGGCGGCATCACGCGTTTCCCACGTGACCGAGTCGAACGGGTCCTGACCGTCGGTCGAGAAGACGCGGTCGATGGTGAGGCCTTTGGCGAGGCGGGCGGCAGACTGAGCCATGCAGGTAGGGATGAGGTGATGTGCGGCAACTCCCAAACGCGCAGAACTACTCTGTAATCCGTGAGCGACGCATGTCGCGGGGAGTCCGGGCATTCGGGTATCCAAGAAAGCCAGCGGACAGACACATCGCAAATCGGCTTTTCAACATGTGGGAGACCTCCACAAATCAGCCTAATTGCATAACGGATATATCAAACAGGCTCATTTCGATTCTATTTGCGCACTTCCGAGGTATCCGTATATCCGTTTTTCAGGATTGAGGGTCGTGTACTGCACATATAAACCGGCTCGTTTTCGGCTAGAAGAATGGGGTTATCCACAAGTGTGCAGAGATAGCGGACATTGAAAAAGTGGGCGAGGGAGTGGTCGTCTTGATGGGCAGAGGACTTCTCTACCGAAGCTTGATCTGTCTCGGACGTAGGAGGCTTTGCTGCTTGGCAGCGGAGACTCATGGCGCATGGAAAGACCACTCCTTCTACGGAGAGGAAGGACCGTTACGCCTACTCTCGGCCGACCAGGACAACTGTAGGCGTCACTGATCGGCCGAGTAACGCCGCTCAGGCGGTCAATCTCGTTTATATAGACGCCCCAAGGGGTCGCGCGTAGGTAGAGGTCGCCCGTTCTGGCTATCTTCTACTCCCAACGCTCAATGCGTACGAGCGAACTGCGGCAGGTGGTGCGCATGGCCGTCTCCCTCAGGACGAACCCCGCCGGGCCTCGCTGGGGAAACCCGAGACTTGGTGTCCACGCCGCCGGTACGGAATCGGCCCACCAAGTCGTGCAGTTCGGTCGCCTGCCGGCTCAGTCCATCTGTCGACTGCGCGATCTGGCTGATGCCCGCGGCCGATTCGTTCGAGGTCGCCGAGATCATCTCCACGCTGCGCGAGATCTGCTCGCTCGTAGTCGACTGCTCTTCGCTCGCTGCGGCGATCTGGGTAATCATCTCGACCGTACGGCCAGCGCCCTGAACGATTCGGTCTAGCGCCGCTCCTGCTTTGTCGGCCAGCGCCATCCCCTCTTTCACCTCGTCGGTGCCATACCGCATGGTTTCTACCGCCGTGCCGGTCTCCGTCTGGATCGCCTTGATCATGATCGAGATCTCCTTTGTCGCCTGCGCCGTGCGCTCGGCCAACTTGCGGACCTCGTCGGCCACGACGGCGAAGCCGCGGCCCTGCTCGCCTGCGCGGGCAGCCTCAATGGTGGCGTTGAGCGCCAAGAGGTTCGTCTGGTCGGCGATGTCGCCGATCGTGTCGACAATCGCGCCGATCTGCTCGCTCCGCACGCCGAGTTGCTCGACC
>CAXBBB010000639.1:0-2157 GCA_963973615.1 uncultured Rhodothermales bacterium
CCGATGAGCAGGTCGCGCACGGCACCGCCAACGAGGTAGACCTCTAACTCGATTCGCTCCGCCACGCGTCCGACGGTGCGGAGCGTGTCGGCGAAGGGTGCGGCGTCGAGCAGTGGAGCGATAGAAGTCATAGCCGGGTATAACGCTCGCTACCTGGCACCGATCCGAGACCGTCTACGCTTCGCGCCTATCACACCGAGCTGGACGGCGCGGAGCCTGCGTCAATGGGAGGAAGGCGGCGTGCCGGACGCGCTTCGACGACGGATTCCAACTGCTCGACCCGTTGTTGGAGTTGGACCAGGCGTTCGTGCTCTCGTTCGAGCGTATCGGTCAGCAGTTCGAGCGTGCGGGCGTTGCGCTCACCGCCACCGCCGTTCTCGCCTCGTTGGATCTGCGCCATTTTCTGCTGATGTTTTGTCCAGACGGCAAGCATACCGAGTAGAATGCCGAAGATTGGGATCAGAAAAATGAGGACTTCTACATCCATGACGGGCAGCGGGTAGGCGGGTATTAAGGAGAGACGTACGAAACGTCTGGCGCAAAGTTAGGCATTGGGGGCGAGGGCGAGTGATTTGCATGCGGCCTACCTTCACAGGGCGTCCACGCTTCGGCCGTGTTTCCACTGGATGCCCGCTCGGCGGAAGCACCGCGCAGCCCCTCGGCTCCGCGCTCGGCTTTCCTCAAGCGCACCATCTACATCACCGGGCAGACAGCGGACGGGCGATATGCGAGCACGCTCTTCTCGCTCTCAGTACTAATTTGCAGACGCTGCTCGACAGTGAAGCCGGGGCATCGGAACGGTACCTCCCGTCTTGTTGCTACTTGTCGTCGGGCAGACGCCAGTTCCGTGTGGTTGAGGCGGTTTGGAAAGGGGAAGGGAGAGCGGGGATAGGTGCAACGCTGTTCCGAACGGCTAGTCGAAGGGGGCGAGGCGATGTGTCTACGAATAGGCCGCCCGCCCCAAGTGTTGTGCCATCTCCAAATGCCCGAAAAGCGGCTGCAATGCCGTAGTTTGGCCTATTCCGCTGCCGCGCCCGGACGAACCTCCCGGGTCTGGCGGCGTACCAGACGAAACTATTGTTTTTACTGGCGATGCCGGTCCGTGTGACCGCATGGCCGCCGCTCCAGAACCCGACGTGTTGGAACCGATTTCCGCCCCCCTCGCCGCAGCAGCAGCCTCCGCTCCCAAGAGCTATGGTGCTTCCTCCATTCAGATTCTCGAAGGCCTCGAAGCCGTCCGCAAGCGCCCCGCCATGTACATCGGCGACGTGGGCGTGCGCGGCCTGCATCACTTGGTCTACGAAGTGGTCGACAACTCGATCGACGAAGCCCTTGCCGGTCACTGTGACACGATCAGCGTGGTGATCCACACCGACAACTCGGTCAGCGTGCAAGACAACGGGCGTGGTATTCCCGTCGAGATGCATCCGACCGAAAAGCGTCCCGCCGTCGAGGTCGTCATGACCGTGTTGCACGCCGGTGGCAAGTTCGACAAAGACAGCTATAAGGTCTCGGGCGGACTGCACGGCGTCGGCGTGAGCTGCGTCAACGCGCTTTCGCAGCGGTTGGAAGTCGAGATCCGGCGCGATGGGGAGGTCTACACGCAGCGCTACCAGATCGGCGTGCCGCAAACGGGCGTCGAAGTCGTGCGCGACATGAAGCCGGGCGAGCAGAGCGGTACCCGGGTCCACTTCTGGCCGGACATGAGCATCTTTACGGCCAACGAATACCGCTTCGAGACGCTGTCAGGACGTCTGCGCGAGCTAGCCTACCTCAACCGCAACGTCACCATCACGATTACCGATGAGCGCGAGGTTGACGAGAGCGGCAACATGCTCACCGAAGTCTATCACTTCGAAGGCGGCATCAGCGAGTTTGTAGACTACCTCGACGAGGGCCGCACGCCGATTCTCGAAGACGTGATCTACATCGCCGACGAAGACGCCGAGGTGCCGGTCGAGTTGGCGCTGCGCTACAACAACGGCTACAGCGAAAACGTCCACTCGTTCGTCAACAACATCAACACGCACGAAGGCGGCACGCACGTGTCGGGCTTCCGCCGCGCCCTGACGCGCACGCTGCGCCCCGACGGCGCCCATATGTCGCGCAGTCCCGAAGCGGGTCTCGAGCTGCTGTTCGATCTGCTGATGCTCAAGG
>CAXBBB010000640.1:0-2157 GCA_963973615.1 uncultured Rhodothermales bacterium
AGGGTCGATTCCGGCGAACGGTTCGTCGAGCAGGAAGAAGCCGGGGTCGGTAGCGAGGGCGCGTGCGATCTCGGTGCGACGACGTTCTCCGCCCGAGAGAACGTAGCCTTTGCTCCGGCGCACCTTTTCGAGCCCGAACTCGTCGATGAGTTGATCGACTCTCTTCTGGCGGTCCGCGCGCTTCATCTTCTGGAATTGGAGCACGGCGAGCAGGTTTTGCTCAACGGTCAGATCGCGAAAGATGCTCGTCTCCTGCGCCAGATACCCGACGCCGCGACGGGCACGCTGGTGCATCGGGAGACGCGTCAGGTCGGTCGCTTGATCGCCGACGGTCAGCGTTACGCGCCCGGCGTCGGGCTGTACCATGCCGACGATCATGTAGAACGTCGTCGTCTTCCCCGCACCATTGGGGCCGAGCAGACCAACGATTTCGCCCTGCCGCACGTTCAGGCTCATACCGTCGACGACGGCGCGGCGACGGTAGCGCTTGACGAGTCCGTGGGCGGAGAGCGTGGCGAGTTGGGAGGTGTCGGACATAGTCAGATCAAGTACGAACGCAGCCAAGGGGAGCCACTGATACCACGCACGCAGGAGGACAGTGCAATCCAACGCTGCTCACCGTCATTCCCGCGCAGGCGGGAATCCACAACCGCCGCCATCGCCTTGTCAACGGTACTACGTGCGAGCAGGGGAAGCAGTTGTGGATCCCTGCCTTCGCAGGGAAGACGAAGAGGCAGGCAACGCGATTCCCCTCTTCTTTTCAAACGTGACGTGTCTCCGAAAGACGCCTGCGGTGCCGAGAGTTTTATCCGTTGTGCAGCACCTAGGATGAGCGTGTCGCTCTGCGTAGAATCGACGACGGCAGAGTCAGGCTGCACATACGATTCCCCACTCACATTGCCCTCAACAGGACGCGTCGGCAGGTCGAGTTGCAGCAGGGCTTCGCGCGGATGGAGGGCTCTCGCCGAATCGCCGAGTAGATCGCGGGCGAGGGGGCGGCGGTCGGGTTGCCAGTTCAGGCCTTGGAGCCGCAGCGACGGTGGGACGAGGTGTTCGGCGTACTGCGTTCCCTCGACGGCTTCCATGTGGACGTGCCGTACCTGTCCGTTCTGCGACGTGATCTGTACCAAATCGCCCGACGCCTGAACCGCGCCATCGGGGCTGCCATCGTCGCCCACGAGGAAGCGGATGACACGGGCCTGTGGACGTGCGTCGACCAAGTAGACGGAATCCGGGAGAACCGTCAGCCGAACGCGAGCGGCGCTGAGTTGGTGTAGGCGTCCGCTCGCTGAATCGGGCTGGGCGACAAATGCGCTGCCGCGTGCGTGAAGCGAGTCGAGGGCGCCGTCGGATGCGTGGAAGCGCAGCGTGTCGCCGGTGAGTTGGGCGTCGTCGAACCAGGCGATGGGTGCACGCAGCAAGTCGACGCGCTCGCGCGAAGCCGACGTATCGCTCGCAGGTGTTCGGCGGGTGAACGCGCTGTCGCTCAGGGCCGAGT
Organism: uncultured Rhodothermales bacterium; assembly: GCA_963973615.1. Taxonomy (GTDB): domain Bacteria; phylum Bacteroidota; class Rhodothermia; order Rhodothermales; family BA12; genus CAXBBB01. The sequence continues at coordinate 1,499 of CAXBBB010000640.1, forward strand.
AGTCGGGAGTCCAGATGCGTACGTCGCCCCTTGCGGTCAGCGTTTGGAGCGTGTCGGCATCGAGCAGGTCCATCGTTTGAGCACGGACGACGAGCGTGTCGCTCGGGCCGTCGGCGCTGGCTCGAATGCGCACCATCAGCGGATCGCCCTGGACGGCGACGGTCCCCGCTTCTTCGTCCGACTGCACACGCGCGCCCCACAGCCACGTCACGCTGCCCAACGTGTCAGGCAGATCGGCTAGCGAACGGGGCACTGTAGCGAGAGCGAACAGGCTGTCAACCGCACCTGCCGGTTCGTAGCGCTGCACCCTGACGCCTCCCCTCGCATCGCTTTGGCGCACGTCACGGAGATAAACAAGCGTGTCGGCAGCAACGTGCGCTAGGCCGTCAGCGAGGCGGACGCTGTCAGCGAATACGGCTCGGCGGGCGTTGGAATCGTACGTGCCCGTCTTCGCCGTCAGAACAGCCGTGCTGTCGACCAGTCGGACGCCCTGGTCGAAGTCGGAGCGCTTGGTGTTGGTATCGTAGCGCGCCGATGGTGACGTGACCACGACTTCGCCATCGGTCAACCGAACGCTGCCCGACGCGTCGCCAATTTTGGTCGCAGTATCGTAGCGAAGGGTCGCCGAGCGGAGCGTATCCCCCCTCTCGACCACTCGA
>CAXBBB010000641.1:0-2154 GCA_963973615.1 uncultured Rhodothermales bacterium
GCGCCCCGCAGTCCATCGTAATGCTGACGCACGTGCAGGAGAGTACGCAGACCGCCGACCTGCAGAACGCGCTGGCGCGGACGCAGCCCAACGTGTCGGTCGTCGACCTTGACCTAGTCGCGGGCGTGTTTCAGGCGCTGTTCGACCGTATTGGCAGCGTGATCCGGTTTATGGCGCTGTTCTCGCTCGTCACCGGACTGATCGTGCTCGTCGCCGTCGTCGTGTCGACGAGGTCTCAGCGGGAGCGCGAGAGTGTGCTGATGAAAACGCTCGGCGCGCGGCTGACGCAGGTGCGGCGCCTGGCCGTCGTCGAGTACGCCCTCACCGGACTGTTCGGCGGATTGGTCGGGACCGTTTTTGCCGTCGGTGCGGGATGGGCGCTTGCCCGCTGGGTGTTCGACGTACCGCTAGGACTCCCATGGCTGGGCGTGATCGGGACGTTGGCTGGTGTCGTCGCGCTGACGCTGATCGTCGGCTTGCTATCGGGGCGCAGCACGTACGCCGGTCCGACGATTGGCGTGTTGCGCGGGGAGGGATAGTTTTTTGTTGGTTGCGGCGTGCGGTGTAGCGACGTTACATGTAACGTCGCTACGGAGTAGGGGAAGCCGCTGATGGTCTCGCGCGTTGACCCTCCCATGTATCCCATCGAACATCCCTTTACGTGCCCGTTCTGCTGGCAGACGATCACCATGATCCTCGAACCGACCGACGACGTGCAGACGTACGTCGAGGACTGCGAGGTCTGCTGCCGACCGATCCAGATTACCTACCACACCGAAGACGATACCGTTGCCGATTTCTCCGCCGAACCCGCTCAGGATGCCCACTGAACTGACCGCTGACGACATCGCCGCTAACATTGCAGACGCCCAGCAGCGCATAGCCGACGCCTGCAAGCGTGCCGGTCGCGACGCGGATGCGGTGACGCTGGTGGCGGTGACTAAGACACATCCGATGGACTACGTGCGCGCCGCTGTCGCTGCTGGCATTCGCGATCTGGGCGAGAACAAGGTGCAGGAGCTGCAGGAGAAAGCCGACGAACTGCCTGGAGCCGAGCGGGGGGGCGATGTGAGATGGAATTACATCGGCCACTTGCAGTCCAAGAAGTCGAAAGACATCTTGGGCCGCGCCACCCTCTTCCACGCGTTGGACTCGCTTAGCCTGGCCGACACCATTCAGAAGCGCGCCGAGCGCGACGAAATCGCCGGGTTGGATTGCTTCGTTCAGGTCAATGTGTCGGGCGAGGACAGCAAGTTTGGATTGGAGCCGGACGACGTGCACGCCTTCGTCGCCAGCCTGCGCGACCACGACCGCATTCGGATCAAGGGCTTGATGACGCTCGCCGCGCCTACCGACGAACCCGAGAGCGTTCGCCCGCAGTTCGCGCTACTTCGACGATTAGGCGAGACGTTTCCCCAGGCGGATCACCCCGACGCTGACCTATCGGGCCTTTCGATGGGGATGAGCGGCGATTACGAGATCGCTATCGAGGAGGGGGCGACTCACGTTCGATTGGGGAGCACGTTATTCGGGGCGCGCGGGTAGCCGTTTGCACTCTGTATCTTTGCATCGCCCTCCCGATCTGCCCGACCGACCATGAAACTCACTCCGCTCGACATTCGCAAGCACGAGTTTTCGCGCCGTATGCGCGGTTATGATGCCGACGAGGTACAGGCGTATCTCAACCTCGTCAGCAGTCAGTGGAGTGAGATCGTCGACGGGCAGCGGCGGGCCGAGGAGCGCGTGCGCGAACTCGAATCCAAGCTCGAACACTACGAGCGCGTTGAGGAGGCGCTGCAAGAAGCGCTCAAAACGGCGCGTGAGAACTCGCGCGAAGCCGAGAACCGGTCGCGCCAGCAGTCTGAGCGGATCGTCGGTCAGGCCAAAGAGGAGGCGAGTTCGATTACCAGTCAGGCCCGTGGGCAGAAGCAGAAGCTGGAGCAGGAAGTCGACCAACTCGAATCGCGCCGGAACGAAGTCGTCGCCCGTCTGCGCGCGTTTCTGATGTCCGAGATGGAGATGCTGGCCCACTACGACGGTAGCGACCCGACGGGCTTTATCAAACTGCTCCCGTCCGAGCCGCAGGGCATGAATCGGCTATCGGCTCCGCACCGCACGCCCGAACCCAAGCCCGAAGCCGTCGAACCCGAGAGG
>CAXBBB010000642.1:0-2152 GCA_963973615.1 uncultured Rhodothermales bacterium
GGCCACGTCAGGTCGACGCGGTCTTCCTGAGCGTTCGATGCCGTCTGTGCATGAGCAGCGAGTGGAAGTAGGAGCAGGAGAAACCCGATGAACGGAGGCAGACAGAAGCGAGGCATGGTAGCGGGAAGGATCATCGGTCGGATTCAGTCGGCAGCACGCTCGCCGCCGGGCGTGCGTGGAGCGATGGAAGGGCGGGGCGGGGCGACATCTTCTTCTGCTTGGACTTCGGAAGCTTGCTCGACCTCGGTGGGCGTCGCCGAGGCAGCCTCTAGCTCAGACGCCAGAATCCGCACTTCCAATTGGAGGCGCTCGGACTGCGACGGAGTGGGAGGGCGAGGCGAAGGCATAGCACTGGTGCTGTGAAGGCGCTTCCAGGTTAGGTCCAGCGCCTCCGAAGCCTGTTGCGCTGATGGTGCATCCATGTCGCAGATGATGCAGCGCACCCTGAACGACACGATTGCACCATGCACAACAATCCTCGAACGGCTTCCGCAGAGTAGCTTCCCCACATGATGCGCCCTCTGCCCCTGCTCGCCCGAGTGCTCGCCTGTGCGTTCGTGCTGGTCACCGCGACGTGGGCGCAGGCGCAGACGCTGCCGCCCGCTCGCTCATCGGCGCTGCGCTCGTGGACCGTCGACGACGGCCTTCCCTACAACATCGTGTGGGCAATCGCGCAGACGCCCGACGGGTATCTCTGGGTCGGGACGCGCGGCGGACTGGTGCGCTTCGACGGCGACCGCTTCACGAGCTTCGACCGGCGTTCCACGCCCGGACTGGAGAGCAGCGACGTGCGCGCGCTCCACGTCGACTCGGACGGCGTGCTGTGGATCGGCACGTCGGGCGGCGGACTGTCGCGCTACGCGGACGGCACGTTCTCGTCGTACCGCATGGCCGACGGCTTGCCTGACGAAACGGTGTGGTCCCTCGCTTCCGATCCGTCCGACGGGACGCTGTGGATCGGCACGCTGCGCGGGCTGGTGCGCCTGCGCGACGGCGCAATGGAGACGTTCGACCACTCAGACGGCCTGCTCTCCAACGACGTGCGTAGCCTCGCCTTCGACTCGGACGGTACCCTCTGGATCAACACGTACGGAGGTCGGATGCAACGTCGCGTGAACGAACGTTTCGTCGCCTACGCGCCGGATGGTCCCGCGTCCGGCTGGGCCTACTCCGCGCTCGTCGCTCCGGGCGGTACACTGGGCGGCTTGTGGCGTGGGAAGGCGGACGGCTCCAACGCTCAGATTCTGATCCCCGACGGCTCTACGTTCGCGCCGCTGAACGACCTGCCCGCCCTCGGCTCGATCCGCGCGTTCGCTCGCACGCCTGACCGGAGGGCCTGGATCGGGGTCTATGGAGATGGACTGATCGAGCACGCGCCTGAAGGCACGTCACGCATACTGACTCAGGCCGACGGGCTGGCTGACGACCGCGTGACGGCGCTCTTCGAGGACCGCGACGAAAACCTGTGGATCGGCACGATGGGCGGGCTGACGCGGTTGCGCCGCCGCACACCTCTCACGACCTACGGCCGCCTCGAAGGTCTTCCCGCCGATAAGGTGCGCTCATTCGCCGAGTATCCGGAAGGAGCGCTCTGGATTGCGACCGACGACGGCGTAGCGCGCATCGACTCGGCCGGAGTTCAGACGATCACGCGTGCCGACGGCTTGCCAGAAGCCCAGGTGCAGGCGCTCCTGGCGGACAGCAGCGGCGTGTGGTTCGGTTCGCAGGGCACCCTGACGCACCTGCACGACGACCGCCTCACGGTCCACCGCCCGCCCGGCAGCGGATTTCAATCGCTCGCCCGCACGCCGGACGGTTCGCTCTGGATCGGTGCGTTCGGCGGCGGACTGATTCGGATGCGCGGCGATTCGTTCGAGGTGTTTTCGGAAGCCGACGGCCTTGCCAGCGCCAACGTGAGCGTTCTGCTGACCGGACGCGACGGGCGGTTGTGGATCGGGACGGAAGGAGGATTGAGCGTGCGAGAAGGCGAGGCGATACGTACCGTCACGCCGCTGCCGAACCTGCCGGGTGTCCACGTGCGCAGCCTGCACGAAGACGCCGACGGCACGCTCTGGCTGGGCACGGTCGGCATGGGCGTCGTGCGGTTGCGTGGGGCGGACGCCGTTGCCATCACGACCGAGCAGGGCCTTTA
>CAXBBB010000643.1:0-2151 GCA_963973615.1 uncultured Rhodothermales bacterium
GACGAGTCTCGCCCCTACGATGGTTTTGAATACTAGCTGTCGTCATCGGCATCAGAGAATAACCAGGTCGCCTTGGAGCGCACCGGCTTGGTCAATGGCCTGGAAGATGGAGATCACGTCGCGTGGCGTCATACCCAGCTCGTTGAGCGCAGCGGCGAGTGTCGTCACGTCCGTATTGGGCTGGAGGACGATGCTGCGCGCCTGCTCTTCTTCGAGCGACGCGGTTTGCTGGTTGGCGACGACCGTCTCCCCTTGCGCGAGCGGGTTGGGCTGGGCGATGACCGGCGTATTCTGCGTCGAAACGACCAAGCTGCCGTAGGTGATCATGACCTCGCTGATGCGCACGTTGCCCCCCGCAACGATGGTACCCGTCCGCTCGTTAATGACGAACCGCGCCGGAGCCTCGACCGCGATCCGCACGCCTTCGAGCATCGCCATCGCCTCGCTGACACCGCCCACCGCAGCCGGTACGTCGACTTCGATGCGTCCGGCGTGTACGACGCGCGCGCCGTCCGTAAAGCGCTCGTTGACGGCCTCAGCAATGCGCGATGCCGTCGTAAAGTCGGGCTGACGCAGCACAAGCGCCATCGCCTGCCCTTCGATCTGCAGCGGCGGCGACTGGACGATCAGCCCGCCGCCCGGCACGCGACCCGTGTTGCCATGGTTGACCTGCACACTGGCTCCTGCTCCGCCCGCGCTAGCCGATCCGGTCGACACCGGTCCCTGCGCCATTACGAACGCCAGGGAGCCGACGGCTCCGGTCGGGTCGAGCAGCGGGGTCTGGAGCAATACGCCGCCCGAGAGCGAGCGCGCATCGCCCAGCGACGACAGCGTCACGTCGACGGTCGCGCCGGGTCCGCTGAACGGGTCGAGTGTGGCGGTCACCATCACGGCGGCGGCGTTGCGCGTGCCCAGAACGGTCGGGTCGACGGCGATGCCGAAGCGCTGGAGCATGTTGGCGATGCTCTGAACCGTGTACGGAGCACCGCGCCGTCCACTCGCCCGATCGCCGGTGCGGTCGAGGCCGACGACGATGCCGTAGCCGACGAGTTGCAGCGGGCGGGCACCGTCGAGCACGACGAGTTCTTTGATGCGCACGTCAGCGCTCGACTGCGCCTTGGCGGGCAGCACGAACGCAAACAACAGCAACGTGACGATCAGTACGAGTAGCGCACGCATCGATGTGGCGTCGAGTGGGCGGTGGTTGGAAGTGCGCATCGGATTAGTTGGCTACGAGAAAGACGGCAGCACCGAGCAACGCGACCGCGCCCAGACGAGTCGCCGTGCCGGTCGGAAACCACTTGGCCGCCCGCCCTGCTTTGCGGTATTCGATGTGTGCGTTGGCGATCTGGAAAGACAGAACCGTGTTGTCGTAGCGCACGTCGAGCGGACGGACGGTCCCTCGCACCTTCATCACGTGCGTCACGCCGTTGACGTTGAGCGACTTCTCACCCGTGACGAACAGGTTGCCCTGTGCGGTGACCGAGTCGACCAAAACAGTTAGGGTGCCACTCAGCAAGTCGGACTGGACGGTGCGGTTGCTCGCCTCGGCGTTCTGACCGAACGTGGCGTCGAGCGCGAACGTCCCACCCGCGTTGCCCGCCGCGCTTCCTCCGAGCGACGCTCGGCTCTGATCGTCGTACTGGCTCGATCGCGCCGCGTTGGTGCGTTCGGACAGCACGATGGTCAGGATGTCTCCTGCCCGGTTCGCTTTAGGGTCGGAAAACAGCGATTGCGCATCGACAGCCGGGGCCGCAAGCGCGCAGAAAGAGAGAATGAGGAGCAGACGCATGGTCAGAGGATGATGTAGGTGGTTGGCGCAGAGGATGGCGTAGGGGCGATGTACCGAGGTCAGCGCAGACGTTGGCGTAGGGGCGATTCACGAATCGCCCCTGCTGGACGGTGGAGAGGGGGACAGGGTAGTCACAGCGTTTCCACCCATTCTGCGACGCCGTCGGAGACAAGGCGCGCGCGGTAGGTGGTATTGGTGTCGGACACATGCAGGCGGATGGTATCGCCGATGTGTCCGGTTTCCCTTGCGTGGCCGCGCAGGTCGAGAGCCAGCCCACCGCGCCGGTAGTGCATCGTGACGGCATCGCCGATGTCGGCGGCGAAGGCGGCGCGCAGATCGCCTTTGCGTAGTGTGCGTCC
>CAXBBB010000644.1:0-2143 GCA_963973615.1 uncultured Rhodothermales bacterium
GCCTGTTGGATAAACTCGTCGATGCGCGATTGGGGAGCCCCACCTCGGCGAAAGAGCCCAGCGAAATAGGCATAGGTCGCCCGAGTCAGTAGCGCCGAATCGAATGGAGGCGAAGCAAAGAAGGTAAACGGATCGGTCTGATCGGCCACGGCACGTCGGCTGCGCTGCACGTCGCTCATCTCCCGAAATAGGTTTGTCAGCGACGTAGGAACGTCCGAGTCGGTGGCGAGCGAGTCCTGAAGCCGCCGGTCCAATTCGCGCCGCTGGGCCACGACTTCGCGTGCGAGGGCTTCCATCTCACCCTGTGCCGACTTATCGGTGTTCTGCAGCGTGAACAGCGTATTCTGCAGCAGCCCCAGACTGTCGGAGACTGCATCGGCAACGAGCAGGCTGTTGACGAGATCAATCCGGCGATCTAAAGCCGCACGCTGAGCAGGAAGCTCGACGTCCAACAGATAGGCAAGTTTGTCCGCCGTCGTCAGGCGCAGCGTCGCTCCGGGATTGCCGACGACGAAAACCGGCTGACCGTCTTGGGCGCCATCTGGATTCCAGGCGAAGAAGTCCGGGCTTTCGAGCGGCACACCGCCCTGATACACTCGAAAAAAGGCCAGGTCAAAGGTGTAGCGCGGAAACGTAAAGTTGTCCGCGTCACCGCCAAAAAAGCCGACCTGCTCGTGCGGAGCCATGACGAGGCGCACGTCGTCGAATGTCCGATAAGTGTAGGCGCTGAACCGTGCGCCGCCCTCGAGCCGGACGACCTGGACGCTGAGTGTCGTGTCGCGCGACTTCACGCGGTCGCTTCGTGCCGTCTGGATACGCTGTATGGCGTCGGAAAGCGCCGTTTCGTATTCGGCGGCTCCAGCGCGTCGCCCGGCGCCTCTCAAAACGTCGCGCGTCACGTCCTCTATCCGGACGAGTTGCTCGACTTCCAAATCGGGCACCCTGCGTTCATCGGCTGTGGCGTCGGCGAGAAACCCATTGCGCACCAGTTGCTCTTCCCCCTCCGAAACGGCTTCGAGATGTTCACGCGCGCAGTGGTGGTTGGTCATCACCAACCCGCGCGAGGAAACGAACGATGCCGAACATCCGCCCCCAAAGCGCAGGGCGCCGCGCCGGGCGTGGCTGTACCACACCGTATCGGGCACGATGCCATAGGTTTGGGCAAACGCCAGCTGCGTGCGCTCGTCCTCAAGCAACCGCATGCGTCCCATCGGATCGGCAGGCACCTCGACTTGGGGAAGCGAAGCCGCGACCTCCTGCTGCATCGCAGCCCGGACCGAATCGCGGGCGTTTCGCTCGGCATAGCGTGGAACCGGGCGTTCGGTAACCGTCGCTACTTCGCGCGGGGCGCTACACGAACTGAGAAGGACGATGGCGAGAAAGAGGGTCAGTAGATGCGAGGAACGGATCATGCTGGACGGTTAGACGAGGGAAAACGATAGACGCACTGCCGAGCGTGTGGTTTAGGGCGATGACGCAAAGAGGGACTGAAAACAAAAAAGCGACACACCTCGAAAGGTGCGTCGCTGATAGAAACGAGTGGGACTCGCTTATTTGCCTTCGCCTTCCGTCGGTTTGACGAAAACGTGATACTGGTCTTTGGAGCCTTTGACCGCACTCGACACCACTTTCAGCGACTTACCGAAGTGCTTGCGTAAATACTGCCGAACGCCCTGCACTTCCGATTTGGTCAACTTGAGATGAAGCGCCTTGTCCCCTTCGAGACCTTCGATAGCTTCTTTTACCGGCGTGTACTTCGATCGACGCCCCCCCCTGCCGCTACGTGATTCGGCAAGAACCTGGTTCATCTCTTCTGTGTCGACGGTTTCAAATGCGACTTTCTTTGCCATTGCGAATGTGTTGGTATAATGAGATGGATATGTCTACAGCGACATATTTCAAATGTACCTCGCCAGCCTTAAACCAGACAACAAATCGCCGCTTATATTGAAACGAGCATGCGAAAAGCCAATCGTTTTCACACATTCGCCGCAAACGGTAGCTCTATACGCACCACACCTAGCGTCTGCTTTGGTTATCTTTGCTTCCGTTACGCGAGAGTGGCGAAATGGCAGACGCGCCAGATTTAGGATCTGGTGGGGTAACACCCGTGGGGGTTCGAGTCCCCCCTCTCGCACCAATA
>CAXBBB010000645.1:0-2132 GCA_963973615.1 uncultured Rhodothermales bacterium
ATTTCACCAGTGTGGCCGTTCGCGCATCCTCCCTCTCGCGTTCTCCCCGAACGCCTCCCCACCGATCTCATCTCACCGATGCCCGACTCCATCCCTCTCGACGTCGACAAAACGCCGCTCTACCGGCGCGAGGACATCTACGACGAACCGACGACTGAGCACCTGGCCGCTGGCGTCCGCGACCTGCTCCAAACGCTGGGTGAAGACCCCGACCGCGAAGGCCTGCGCGACACGCCGATGCGCGTCGCCAAAGCGCATCAGTTTCTGACGCACGGCTATCGCCTGGACCCCGAGGCGATCTTGCGGAAGGCGCTATTCGAGGAGGAATACAGCGAGATGATCCTGGTCAAAGACATCGAAGTCTACTCGCAGTGCGAGCACCACATGCTGCCGTTTTTCGGCAAGGCACACGTCGCCTACATCCCCAACGGACGCATCGTCGGCCTGAGCAAGATTCCGCGCGTCGTCGACGTGTTCGCACGCCGCTTGCAGGTGCAGGAGCGGCTGACGATCCAGATTCGCGACGTAATCCAGAAGGTGCTCAACCCGCTAGGCGTCGGTGTCGTGATCGAAGCGCAGCACATGTGCATGATGATGCGGGGCGCTGAAAAGCAGAACTCGTCTACAACCACGAGCGCAATGAGCGGCGAATTTCAGAAGCACAGCACGCGCGCCGAGTTCATGCGCCTGATCCATACGTAAGCCCATGACTTCCTCCCCCCTCGTTCTCGTAACCGGCGCCTCTCAAGGCATCGGCGCTGCGGTCGCCCGCGCGTTTGCACAGATGCCGGACGCTCGTATCGTGCTGACGGCCCGAACGCGCGCCAAACTCAACGCAGTGGCCGATGACTGCCGATCCGCAGGCGCCCAGGCGTTCGTGTACCCCTGCGATCTGACCGACGATGCGGCGACGGCACGGATGGTGGCGCAGGTGATCGACGAAGTGGGCGTGCCGGACGTAGTGGTCAACAACGCGGGCCTGTTCGTCCCCGCCTCGCTCGCCGACACCGACGTGGCGACGTTCCGCAGCCAGGTCGACGTCAACCTGACCAGCGCGTTCGTCGTCACCAAAGCCGTGCTCCCGGCGATGACCAAACGGGGCAGCGGACACGTGTTCTTCATGGCGTCCGTCGCGTCGATCAAAGGCTACGCGGGCGGCGTGGCGTATTGCGCGGCGAAGCACGGGCTGCTCGGCCTGGCGCGCGTCGTTCGCGAGGAGACCAAAGCGCACGGCGTTCGGGTGACGACGCTGCTGCCCGGCGCCGTCCGCACGCCGTCGTGGGAAGGCACCGATCTGCCGGACGAGCGCTTCATGTCGCCCGACGACATCGCCGCAACGGTCGTTGACGCCTACCGCCTCTCGGACCGCACTGTGATGGAGGAAATCGTCCTCCGACCACAATTAGGCGACATCTAGCCCACTTTCGTCCTTCTGCTTTCGCCTCCGCGCGATCCTTGCGGCCAAGAACAGCGCCGCACGCATAGAGCCAGGACGCGCCTTGTTCTGTCCGGCAATCGCGTAGGCCGTTCCGTGATCGGGAGACGTGCGGACGATGGGCAACCCGATCGTGCAGTTGACACCGCCCTCGAACGTCAACGCCTTGAACGGCGCCAGTCCCTGGTCGTGGTACATCGCGAGGACGCCGTCGTAGTGCTTGTACTCGCCCGTCGCAAAGAAGCCGTCGCTGGGGAAAGGGCCAAACGCCAGAATGCCTTCGTCGAGCGCGCCCTTGATAGCCGGAAGGATGTGGTCGATCTCCTCGCGCCCCAGCACGCCGCCGTCGCCCGCGTGCGGATTGAGTCCGAGAACGGCAATGCGGGGACGCTCGACCGCGAAGTCGGCTCGCAATCCGGCGTCGATCACTCGCAAGCGCTGGAGCACGCTCTTCTGGGTGATTCCGGCGGGCACGTCGGCGAGCGGTACGTGGCCGGTAACCAAGCCGACGCGCAGTTCATCTGCGACCATCATCATCAGGTGCTGATCGGCGCCCACGCGCTGGGCGATGAACTCGGTATGTCCCGGCGTCCGATAGCCACCCAGCCAGATCGCTTCTTTGTTGATCGGCGCCGTTACCATGCCATCGACCAGCCCTTCGCGACACAGATCGACGGCGACTTCGACGGCACGCATA
>CAXBBB010000646.1:0-2130 GCA_963973615.1 uncultured Rhodothermales bacterium
CACCAGGTGCAGCAGCACGCCCGCCACGGCCACGTCAATACGACGATGGTATACGTCCACCAACGCGACAAGCTGAAAGACTCGGCTGCGCACCACATCCACATCTGACTCCCTGAGTGATGAATCAAGAACCAACTCACCCAATGGAACACGACGACAACGAAGATCACGGTTTCGTGATTGATCAGGCGTCGCGCTTTAACGCTGAAAACATATTTAGAGCCGAGGTTATCTCTTCTCTTCAGTTTATTGAGAGATGCGCATTCCATATGTACGCAGGCTCGGCTGGCAAATCTGACTCTAAAGAGTGGATGGATGCAGAGTGGGATCGTCTCAAAGAGTTGAAGTCTGACGAATATCGTCAGAGCCTGGCTGGGTTCTGGGCCATTCTTGGGGCCCCAGACGGAATGGTAGAGAGCCTTCGCACAGGGGAAACCCTCTTTCCTGACGAGGAAGCTGAGGACTGATCAGTCCTCAGCAACGACTTTGTGCTGAGTAGTGCCGATTGATTTCAGCACTCGTTCGGCGAGATAGCCTTGGAGGTAGGCGAGCATCTCGTGATTCTCCCATGTCAGGATGACGCCGTGGTGGTTGAGCAGGTGCCACGCCATGTGTAGGCATTCGTGCCACACCGTCGGCTCGGTGCGGTCGCGGTGGAAGCTCATGATGAACAGAGCGCCGTCCTCATGGGGTTCGTAGATGGCCACAGCTTTCGAGTACAGCCCTTCCTCCAGCCGCTCTTCGGGTACCTCGTTCTCGCGGAAGAAGTCGCGCACGGCATCTTCGTCGTAGAGCACGAGCACCTGAGCGTCATCAAACGGCGGCACGAAATGCACGTCGTAGCGCGGCGGTAGCCAGCAAGCAGGCTGGTGCGTTTCGGCGGAGTCAGTCATTCTCGCCTCGCTTCTCGCCAAACCGCTGCTCGAACTCCTCGTCGGTGAAATACTCGGGGTCGGCGTGCTCCCACCGCTCCGACTCGGCCCACGCGAGCATGTCGGCTTCGCTCGCCGGGTACCAGTCGTTCAAATGGTGCTGCCGAATAGGTATCTTCTCGCACTCGTAGCGCCACCCACGCTTCCAGGACGGGCGGCGTATCACCACGCAGTCGTCGACGATGCCGCGCACCTCGAAGAAGCGGTTGTTGCCGTTGCCCTCGTTCCACCATTCGAGCACGACGGCGCCGGGCTTCAAGTAGTCTCTGAACGTGCCAGGCGTAAAGCACGGAACGGTCGGGCGCGGAAGTTGCTGGCTGATCATCGGTCCGTTACTACAGGTTTGAGAGGTCGCCCCGCTCGGGAGTTGTATTCCGACGCGTCGAGCAGGTCCAGCGTCTGACCCGCGAACCGGTGGGTGCTGTCGTCCAGGAAGATGGCTTTGCCCTCGGTGATCCACGTGTGGCACTTGTTCGGCCTCTCGCCTGGCGGGTCAGCATCCGTTCGGTACCGGGTGCTAACGCTGGGCCTAAGCGTGGGCTTCTCGACCGAGCCGTTCCAACTCCAGTTGCCGGTCCCCTCGCGCATGCCCCCGATCTGAACGGGCAGGATCACCCAACCCGCAGGCCCCGGACGAGAAATGTACAGGTGATCCGCTTCCTGTGGATCGCAGGCAAAGTAGCCTTCGCCGTAGATGAGGCGGAGTGGAATCGCGCGCATCATGCGAACACCGGCGGCTCGTCCGTCTCGTCGACGTCGGTGGCTTGCGTTTGGCGAGCCGATCCCTCGTCGATTTCGGACTGAATCGTCTTCCAGGTCGGCCCATCGATCGGCAGCCCCTTCTCCTTCGCGATGCCTTCGAGCGCGCGACCGGTGAGCGTCGGGCTGTTGACGTTCGCCTTGTAGCTCGCATCGAGCAGGTCGAGCCAGTCCTGCGCCGTCGTGTCCAAGTCGAATTTCTTCTTCCACTCGATGCGCACGCCGGACGGGTCCTTATCCAGCAGCTCGGCGAACCATCGGGCCATGTCGTTCTCGGCGCTCTCACGGTTGTACGCCATGAGCGCTAGGCGCGGCACCTCCACGTCCATGAACTCGATCGCTCGGGCGGCACCCGACGACGTGGGAGCGGTGTTGAGTTCGTCCTGAGCAATCTTGGCCGCCTCTTCCATCTTGCGCCTGAGCGAGCTTTCGATGGCCG
>CAXBBB010000647.1:0-2122 GCA_963973615.1 uncultured Rhodothermales bacterium
CCGAAGGTAGCCTCGGAAGCGTGATGGACATCCTTCAGACGATGAAGGAGAAGACCGTCCAGGCGGCCAACGACACGATGGGCTCGGACGAGCGGACCAAGATCAAGAACCAACTCGACGCCCTCTCGGCCGAAGTCACCGACATCATCGGCGATACCGAGTTCAACGGCACCAGCCTGTTCTCGTCGACCGGTGACACGTCGCTCACGTTCCAGGTCAACGCTGAGTCCGGCGACACCTTTACCGCCACGATCGGCTCGGCTAGCGTCGGCGCGTTCGGCGTCGCGACGGGTAGCCTTGTCGTCGCATCGAACGCGAGTGCTGGGACCACGCTTACGGCCATCGATGGTGCCATCGACGCGGTTTCGGATCGCCTCGCCGGTTTGGGCGACAGCCAGAAGCGGTTGACGTTCAAGCAGGACAACCTGACGACGTCGATGAACAACTACGAGTCGGCGCGCAGCCGGATCGAAGATGCCGACTTCGCCAAGGAGCAGATGAACATCGTCAAGGCGCAGATCCTGCAGCAGACCGGCACGGCCAGTCTCGCGCAGGCCAACAGCGCCCCGCAGTCCATCCTCAGCCTCATCGGCTAAGCCATAGCCTAGGATATCACACATCGGCCTCTTTCGCAGCACGCGGAAGAGGCCGATGTGCGTTACGCGGACATCCGCAGTTGCGGGGCTTGGCGTACGTGCTGAGCCGCGTTGGGGTCGCTGCGGACGACCAGAGTCTGCAACTCTTCGAGCGCGGCAATCAGGAGCGAGCCATCGAGCGTGTCGTCGTCGGCGAATCGGTCGAACAGGCGCGCGGGACCCGTAAGTCCGGCGCGTCGGCAGAGGAGCGCGGTGCGCGCGAGCATCGCTCCTGAGTTGAGGTTGAAGCGGGCCATCCCTCTGCGCTTCTGGTTGACGCGAACGGCCTCGGTATAGAGCAACAGCCCGTCTGCGATCTGGCCCAGGCTGAGCATCGAGATGGCCGCGTAGAAGTAGGCCATCGGCTCGCCGCGTTCGATGCCGAGCATGGCGTTGGCGTGTTCGAGCGCCAGAGCAGGGCGGCCGAGCTGCGTCGCCGTTTGCGCCGTCAGCATGTGCGAGTAGAAGCGGTTGTGCGGCGTCAGTGCGTCGTAGTCAAGATCGGCGAAGACTTCCAATACCCGCTCCCAATCGCGCAGGACGACGTGGACGGTGGCGAGCTGGTAGATGTAGTACGCGCGGTGAATCTCGTTGGGCGCCTCATCAATTTCGTCCTGGAGTAGCACCAGGCGCGGCGTGTACTTGTCGCGCATTTTGTCGACGCCGTGCGCGTAGCCCAGGTGGGTGACGGGCGCTTCGACCTTGAGGATCTGACCGCCGTTGTAGTGCGCCCACTTTTGGATCGCCTGCCCGATTTGATTGTGGACCTTGCCGAAGTAGCGGATTTCGGGCACGTTCACGTAGACGCGCTCCTGCCACATCCGCTCGCTCCGTATCAGGCTGCCCTCGCCGAACAGGTTGTGTACCGGCAACAGCGCCGAGGCGACGCCGTCGGCCAGAGCTTGAGCGCGCAGCCGCTGCCAGGTGGGCACGTCCGCATCGTCGATGTACTCGTCGCCGTCAAGGATCAGGATGTGCGATCCACTGGCCTGGTCGAGACTGTAGTTGCGCGCGTCCGAAAACGAGCCGGGCCACTCGATTTCTCGGTACACGTCGGCATATCGCCGGGCGATGTCCTGTGTCCCATCGTCCGAGCCGGTGTCGACGACGACGATCTCGTCTACGAACGGCCGCACCGACGTGAGGCAGCGCTCCAACAGCGCCGACTCGTTCTTGACGATCATGCAGAGCGATAGGGTGGGGGCGGACATGGAGCGTTAGATGGTTGGTGCCGTTGCGCGACGGCGGAGGTGGTAGCATCAGATCCTGCGTAGGGGCGATTCATGGATCGCCCCTTAGGCGGGCATCAGGCCAGTACAGCAGTTTCCTCATCGGCGAATAGGGCAGCCACGTCCGGCAGGTTCATTGCGTTTGATGCATCGTGCGCATCGCGGCGGATCTGGTTCGAGTCGAACGGGAGCGCGGAGGGGAGAGCCGCGCGCTCGGCGGCAGAGATCAACAGTTCCAATCCGGCGCGGTCATGGCCA
>CAXBBB010000648.1:0-2122 GCA_963973615.1 uncultured Rhodothermales bacterium
CCGATTCTCGTTCACCCGGCGACGCGAGGTGGATGCATGACTTGGTCTACGATCCTGACAATCCCTGACGATCGTGCCGGCTCATACGGCGCCCGTACGCACGGGTGGAATCGGACGGCATTGGAATCCACCTCTATCCTTCCCAACCGTCATCCTCGCGAATGCGGGGATCCACAACTGGCTGTGCGTTTGACCGAAACCTCTGTCGCGGTAGTCCAGGGCGACTCATGCGTCGCCCCTACGCATGAACCGAACGAGGAATCGAGACAGACCGGAAGTGCGGTCGGGTGGGCGATAGTGTTGATGCTGCTCGTCCTCACCGGCTGCTCCGACCCGCACTCGAACGGACGCGCGGGCAACTCGGCCTACCGCGCCGATGCGTTCGATCAGGCACGTGGATATTACTCCGACGCACTCGCCGACCTCGACACGACAGCGTCCGGTTTGCGCTCGGATCTGCTCTTCAATACCGCATCGGCGTATGCCGCCGAGGGCAACGCTCAGCAAGCCCTCGCGCTGTACGACAGCAGCCGATCCGCGGCCCCTTCCGACGCGTCCCGAACGAACGGCGCGGCGTTCAACGGAGGCGTCGCGGCCCATAGCGCACAGGATCTGGCAGGCGCACGGTCGCGCTTTCGACTGGCCTTGCTCGCCGATGCTAACGACATGGGCGCGCGGCACAACTCGGAGTATGTCGCGCGGCAGATGGATCAGGAGCAGCAGCAAGGCGGGCAAAACCCACCGCCCGAGCCGTCCGACTTCGCCCGCCGGCTGAAAGAGCAGGCCGACGCGCTCGTCGCCCAAGAGCGCTACAGTGCGGCGTATGCGCTGATGCAAGACGGGCTCGCACGAGACGAAACGGTCGCCGCGTTCAACACGTTCATCAACCGTGTGGGATCGGTCGCCCAGATCGACTCCAACCCCGCCGGAACGCCCCGCTGACCTAACCATGCGCCTACTCCTCCTCCCCCTACTGCTGCTCGCTGCGCCCGTCGCATCAGCCCAGGCGCTCACCGCCGACGCGGCCTTCCACACAGCGGCTCAGCAGTTCATCGGCGACGATGCGCAATCCGCTCTCGCTACCATCGCGCAGGGACTGTCGGCACGCCCGAGAGATGCCAAGCTGGTCGCCCTTCGGGACGAGATCCTGAAACAACAAGAGGAGCAGCAGAACCAGAACGGCGATCAAGATCAGCAAGACGGAGAGCAGGGAGACCAGCAGCAGGACGGCCAGGGACAGAACGACGAGCAGCAGCAGGGCGATCAAAACGGTGACAACTCCGAAGACAACCAGGGCGACGATCCAGAGCAAGGCGATCAGGACGACCAACCCGGAGATCAGGATGGCGACGGTCAACCCGATCAGCCCGGCGACCAACCTCCGCCGCCCCAGCCCGGCCAGGCGCAACCGCAACCCGGGCAGATGACGCAGGCGCAGGCCGAACGCATCTTGCAAGCGTTGGGAAACGAGGAAGCCAACGTCCTCAAACGCAAAGCACAGAAGCGCGGCCCCGCCCGGCGCGTCGAGAAGGACTGGTGATGCGGCGTGCCCTCTTCTCTCAACTCTCTACTGTGTCGTTGCGAACGAAGTGCGGCAATCTGAGCCAGCGCGCCAGTTTACCCGATTGCCACGTCCCCGGATCAAGTCCGGGGCAGGCTGCTTCGCCCCTCGCGATGACACAGTGGGGACTCCGAGCCAGTCTCCTCGTCGGCCTGCTCCTCCTGCTCGCCCTCCCCGCGTCGGCGCAGCGAGGTAAGGGTGTGGCCGTCACGGCCAGTGTCAACGCCACGACGATTGGTGAGCAGGACTTCGTGATCTACACCATCGCGGTCGACGGACAGGAGCTTCCTGGCGTCGAGACGCCGAACGTACCGACGACGCGCGGCTTAGCGTTGGTGTCGCCCTACCCGAGTACTGAGCGCCAGGTGTCGGTCGTCGGGCATGCGATGCAGCAGCGGCTGGCGTTTCGGTGGACGTTTCGCCCGACCGGAACGGGGACCGCGCAGATCGGAGCCGCGCACGTTCGGGCCGACGACCGGATCTACGAGACCGAAGCGATCACCGTCGAGGTCGTCGCCCAGGCCAATCGACCGTCGCGCTCGGGACCGGCAGGTGCTCAGG
>CAXBBB010000649.1:0-2118 GCA_963973615.1 uncultured Rhodothermales bacterium
GGACGACTGAGGCAGGGCGCTTCCGCACGTTTTGGACGCCCGAGGTCCCGCTCGCCGTGTGGAGCGCGCGCTGGCTGATGGGCGTCGCTTTTGTCGTGGCGCTGGTGTGTACGGCCGTCGGCGTGATCAGCCAGGTGCTCGATCCCACGTTTGTGCGCTACGTGATGGGCGATGCCTACGTCGACATGACGCTCGGCAACATCACCTCGGGCGATCCGCTGGCTGTGTACCGAGGCGGGGCGGCATCCTGACGCCTCTGATTCCGCTGTTTATTCTGATGCGGAATATGCTGATGGTGGGCTGCTTTTTCGCGTTTCTGGCGCAGCAGGGCGTGTTCGGGACGGCGCTGGGCATCGTCTGGATCCACGGCACGCTCGAAATCGCAGCCATCGTGATCGCGGGCGGCGCGGGTTTTCAACTGGGCTGGGGCTGGATCGCGCCGGGCACGCTGCCTCGGCGGAAGGCGTTCGTGCGGAGCGCTCGGTCGAGCGTCGTCATCATCGTCGGCTTGATCCCTGTTTTCATCGTTGCCGGGCTGCTCGAAGGTTTCGTGACGCGTCACACGACGATGCCGCTCGCCCTCAAACTGCTCATCATCGGCGCGTCGCTGGCGTTCTTGATCGGCTACTTTCTCGTCTTGCCGCGCGTTCGGGCACGCACGGCGGGCGAGACGCGGCTCGCCCCTACTACCGACTGATCTATGCAAGAAGACGCTTTCGTTCTGCGCCGTCCGCGCTCGTTCGGCGAGGTGTTCAACGACACATTCCGGTTCTTGCGGCTCGCGCTCCCGGTCATGAGGCCGACGCTGCTGCGCGTCATCCTGCCGCTCGCCCTCGTGGCGTCGACGATGATGGGCGGCGGTATTGGAACGATATTGGGCAGCGTCTTTGCCGAAGCGTCCCAACTGATGACCGGCAGCGAATTGGGATTGGGCGCGTGGGGAGTGCTCGGGCTGGTCGCCTTCATTGGATTTCTTCTCTACGTCGGCGTGCTCGTGTACTTCTGTGCGTTCACGTTTGCGTGTATGAAGGCCTACGACCAGTTTGGATCGTTTGACGCAATCACGGACGAGCAACTCCAAAAAGCCACGTGGGTGCGGTTTTGGCCGCTCCTCGGCTACGCGATGCTGATGGGCGTCGCTTACTTCGGTCTCTCCCTGTTGGGGCTGATTCCGTGTCTGGGCATCCTGATTCAATACGCCGGAATAGCCTGGATCATGGGCCGATGGGGAATGGCTCCCGGTGCCATCGGCGTCGACCGCGTGCCGGTGACTGACGCGTTCGCTTTGAGCAATCGGCTTTCAGTTGCCAATTCGGCGTTCTGGCCAACGTTGGGTGTGGTCTTTCTAGCGAGTATGATCTCCAACCTGCTCGTCATGGGCTTTTTGTTCGGTCCCTCGGTTTTGGGGATGATGGGGCTGGCGTTCACCGGCTTCGACTTCAACGCAGACGGCATGCTGATGGGCATCTTCCTCGGCGTCGTTTTCGGGCTGATGCTCTGCGTGTCGCTGCTGACCTACGTCATTCCCGTCATCGCCTCGGGGATGCAGTACGCGCAACTCAACGAGCGCACGCACCACACGACGCTCTGGCGCGATCTCGACGCGCGGCGCGACGAACTGGGTTTGACGGACCCTTCTCCGGCCCAAGCGTGATCCGAGTCGTCCTGCTGCTCCTGATCGCTCTGGCGACAGCACTGCCGTCCGGCGAAGCGCGCGCCCAAGTCGCCGATTCGTCGGCGACCGGATACGTCGCCTCACAGGCAGAGGCGACGCTCGACAGTCTGCGTGCCGACCCTGCGCTTCGATACGAGGCCGATCCCGAACAGCCCGGCTCGCTGTGGGATCGATTCTGGAGTGGCATCCGACGGATATTCGACCGGATCTTCGGAGGCAATGCGGCCTACTTCACGCGTCCGATCCTGTATGGGCTGATGGGGCTTCTGCTACTCTGGGTGATCGTTCTCGTCGCCCGATCTGACGTGCGCGTGCTACGGCGTGGCGTGTCGGCAACCGGGGCAGGCGGCACGAGCGTCTTACCCGACGACATCTCGCGCGAAGACTATGCCGCGCGTGCCCGAGCAGCCGAAGCGCGCGGCGAACTGCGCGATGCGTTGCGT
>CAXBBB010000650.1:0-2118 GCA_963973615.1 uncultured Rhodothermales bacterium
CACGCAAGCTCGTTAGCACTCTCACTGCCTGGCATCTTATCTAGGCCAGCCCCTTCCGAAAAATGCTGGTGCGTCTCTTGTTTGTCATCCTGAGCCTGTCGATGTAGAAAATGCACCGCCCAATCTCGGATTTAGTATCAGCGCCCCCACTACGTCATCTTCCATCTGTGAGGTCATCAGTCGGACGTACTCGCCTGCCGTTTGCTCGCTGATCGGAGCCAACACAACCCCACAAAACGTCGCGCTCGGGTAGTCCGGGTGCGGCGATTCTGAATTGGCTTACCGACGAGGCGGCTGTTCGAGTAGTCTCAGAACGAGGGGCGTCGCGTCGCGCTGCGTGGGCGTCGGGCCGATCTGGGTGTGCATCAGGTCGCGCAGCTCGTCTCCAGTGGCGTTGGGGTGAGCGAGAAGAAACGAGATGTGGCTCTCGCCTGCCGATGCGCCTCCATGCCCCGATACGCGTGGCGAGCCGAAATAGTAGCGGTCGGCGAGTGGTACGTCATCGCCCGAGCGGGCGAGCAAGATCACGTCTCCTGCGTGGTGGCCAAACGGCCCGTTGGTGAGCCAGTCGAGGCGCTCGGCGAAACGGGCCAGATCGGGACGCGGGTTAGCAGAGAGGTAGTCGTCGACCCCGACCCATCCATCGCGCGTGACGACCTGAAACGGCGGATAGGTCTCACCGCTCGGATCGGACGCACGCGCCAGAATCAGGTCGAGCGCTCCGGGCAACCCGCCCAGCGCAGACGAGTCGAATGCGGCGTGATAGAGTTGGTCGACGAGGGGCCGAACGTCCTCTTCGATGCGCGGCGGTTTGCGCCAGTCGCAGTCGTCGCCCGGTTCTCTACAGGTCGAGCGATCGGCGAGATATATCGAGGCAGCGGCCTCGTTGTAGACCATCACTAAATCGAAGTCCTCGTCCACTTCGGCGACCGTCGACGTGCGGACGCGGTAGCCGAGCGAGTCGAGCAAGGCGCGCGGTTCGTCCATGCCGTCGCCGCTCAGGCTGTTGCGGTCCTCATCGCGCGTCTCGACGTGCCCATGATCCGAGACGACGAACACGTACGTATCGCGTAGCAACCCGTCTCGGCGGTAACGCGCCAGGATGCGGTCGATGTGCGGGTCGATCTCGTCTCGCATATAGCGCCGCTGCTCCTCACGCCCCGACTCGTGCGCCACCAAATCGACGCCGGGGAAGTAGGCGACTTGCAGATCGGGGATGCCGTAGCGGTCTGCGCCGCGCTCGAAGCCTTCCCACGTGTCCTGATCCAGTTCTTCGTAGAGTTCGTCGATGCCACCGAAGAGCATGTCGAACGCACCGTCGATCAGGTCACTCAAGTCGTTGAGGTCGGGCGGCGTCAACAGGTCTGCGCCTCGGTAGACGAACCCCATCGACACGTGCGACCGGACGCCTGCCTGCTCGAACAGGGTCGGCGCCTGAATCTGCTCGCCGAACAGTCCATCCGACCAGATCGACAGCGTCTGCTCAACCGTACCGACCGAGAGCGGGACCGGCGCATAGACGACACGCTCGTGGCGGTCGAACCACTCGTTGCCTGTCACCCCGGTTTCGGCAGGCGACGCGCCCGTAAAGACCGTCGCCCACCCAACGGACGTTTCGGCGGGAAACGCGGACACGACGTCCGGTGCGAAATAGCCGCGTTCGTAGACGCCATGCTCACTCTCTGGCCCGACGAGCTCTGATAAACTTGGAAGATCGCCATCGGCCAGTGCATCACGTAGCTGATCTTCGCTCACGCCGTCGAGCGCGATCATCAGCACGCGTGCATGACCTCGAATCGGGCGCATGGGCTCGCGCAGTCGTTGCTCGCCACCGCTGACGACGAGTTCGGCGAACTCGTCGAGTGTCTGGCCCAGACTGCCGCATCCGGCAACGGACAGCAGCAAGAGGAGCAGTAGAAATCGGTCTGACAATCGGTGCATCCCATCAACATAGCCGCCTGGCTCTCAGCGAACTCGTCACGACTCGGCTACTGCACAGAGAACACTCCGATTTGACCGACACGAGCGCGAACAGCCACTCCGCGTGACAGGCTATTGGTCGAGGTTGAAGAACTCGGCTTGTTTGGCGGGCGGTGTCAGACCGAAATGGTCGTAGGC
>CAXBBB010000651.1:0-2116 GCA_963973615.1 uncultured Rhodothermales bacterium
GCCAGGCACAGATGCTGCGCGGTTGGCGACCGTGATAGGATGCATTTGGAAAAATCGTGCCGACAAATGGCAGAAAGCGCGCGTTCTCGCCCAGACGCCGTTTGCGTTCTTCGTGGCAGTGACGGAAGTACTCGGCGATCTCCGGATCACTCTTAAAACTGTCAGTGAACTCAAAGCCTTCCGGTTGAACTGCCGAATGCACACCGTGACCGGCAGGGAAGCTGCACCAGACGTGCTGCGCTTGCTCCAACTCATTGTCGCGGCGACCCTTTACACCATCCAGCGCCGAAGGACCGATGCCTATCATGTCCACAGAACGGTGGCTGGGGTTGTGGTAAGTGTCACCGAGAAAATTCTCTGCGGCGAATTTCCAGTTGGCCGGGAAGACCCATTTGTGCACGCCGATCACCTCGGACCGCGCGCCTTCGATGCGTACGCGCTTGCCGATGGCCTCTTCGTTGGGAAACAGCGTCTCGGCGACGTCCGACCCCAGTACGACCACGTTGCGCGCGGTCTGCTCCTCGAAATCCGAGAAGTAGCGCCCCTGCTCCACCGACATGTTGGCGACGTTGGTATACGACGGTTTCGTAGCCGTCGCTCGGACGCCGCGCGCGGCCCGATCTCGGTACTGGATCGAACCGCCGAAGTCGAGTGTCGGCGCGGCGGCGAGGATGGTGGACGCTTCGGCTGCGCGTTCGAGGATGCGCTCAGCTACAGCAAGCGTGAACTGCGGGCGGCGGCGCATCTCTTCGCGCGCACTCGGCGGCGTAAACCACGGGCGCTGCTGGACGAAGTACGTGTTGATCCCGAACATCTCCATCGACTTGTCGAAGGCGCGCTCCATGCCGTTGATCGTCGTCATGGTAGTCGTGACCATCACGATGCCAATCACGATCCCCAACGTCGTCAGCAGCGCGCGCAGTTTGTTCTGACGAAGCGCATCGGCACTGTTGCGGATGCCTTCGCGCAGTTCGTAGAGAAGTGCCGTCACGCGCAGAGAGGAAGGAGGGGGAAACGTTCAGAATACGACCCCTCGCACGTCACCGGCTCCCTATCTCGCTCAGAACGTCGTCGCGAAACCTAGATAGGGAACGAAGGGAAAGCCGTCGAATCCTTCGGTACTGGTGAACAGCGCAAAGTCGGCCGACAGGCGGTCACCGAAGAACCGAATGCCGCCCGAAAGCACGGACTGCACGTCGCCGCTTACGTAGAACACGTAATTCTCCGAAATGAGTTTGGCTCGGTTGCCGACTTGATACTCGCCCCCGATGAGTCCGAACACGTTGCCCGCCGTGCCGTCCGCGTAGCCCTGAGCAAGTCCGACCGTGACGGCTCCTTCGCTCATCCCGAACGTACCGACGGCGTAGCCGATACCGAAGATGGGTAAGTCGTTGTCTTCGATGTCGAAGCCCACGATGCCGCCCGCGAACCCGCCGACGGCGAGGGCGACCTCGTCGGTTTCCCACAGCGTTGCTTTAGGAGCCACGTAGAGTATTTGTCCCGGCGCTCCCGGCAGCAGCGACAGCCCACCGGCGAGCGTCGCCACGTCGCCGACGCCGACGGCTACGAACGGGAAAAAGATCTCATAGAGCGCCGCGTATCCGTTTCCGTTACCCAGCGCCCGCGCCGTCGGGCCGATGAGCAGACGTGTCGGGTTGGGATCGACACCCGAAAACTTCCGACCGGTCATCGACTCGACCGAGCGCACCTGATCACGCGGAATCGTCATCGCGATGCCCTCGTCCGTAGTGAGACGTAACTCGGCACTCGTCATCGACTCGGCGATGCCCGTAACGCGGTTGCCGTTGACGAGAAGGACGGTGATGCGAGCGCCTACGGTGTCTACTGGCGACGTAGGCGTGTCCTGAGCGCGCGCCGTCATCGGCAGCACGAGCAGGGCGGCTAAGAGGAAAGTGAAGCGCATGGCAGAGCGAGGCAGCATGAGGTTAAAAAAACCTGATAGTACGCCGCGCGCGTCTTCACAAAAAGGAGGGCACGATACAACTCAGGCTAGTGGGCAACCACCAGCGGCGCCCCAGAGCCGATAGGACGTCCATCGAGCGTGGCGCGTACCAGATATATCCCCGCTGGGAGGCCGCTGACATCAGCCGGCACG
>CAXBBB010000652.1:0-2115 GCA_963973615.1 uncultured Rhodothermales bacterium
GCTCCTCGCCCGACAGCTTTTGGACGACCGGCACGCTCCGGCTCGCGTCGAGCACGTGGACCGTCGGCCCGCCCGAGTACGACGGAGCGACGCGCACGGCAGTGTGCACCTTACTCGTCGTCGCGCCTCCGATCAGCAGCGGCGTCGTCATGCCCCTGCGTTCCATCTCGCGCGCCACGTTCACCATCTCGTCCAGGCTTGGCGTGATCAACCCGCTCAGCCCGATCACGTCGACGTTCTGCGCTTGGGCTTCGTCCAGGATTTTGGCGGCGGGTACCATCACGCCCAGGTCGACCACGTCGAGCCCGTTGCACGCCAACACGACGCCGACGATGTTCTTGCCGATGTCGTGCACGTCGCCTTTGACTGTCGCCATCAGCACCTTGGTGCGCGCTTTGGGCGCCTCGCCACCGGCGGCTTGCTGGGCGGCAATGAAGGGTTCGAGGTGGGCGACGGCGCGCTTCATCACCCGAGCGCTCTTGACGACCTGGGGTAGAAACATCTTGCCCTGCCCAAACAGGTCGCCGACGACGTTCATGCCGTCCATCAGCGGCCCTTCGATCACGGCCAGCGGCGACGGATAGACCTGCCGCGCCTCCTCGACATCGTCGACCACGTGATCGGCGATGCCCTTGACCAGCGCGTACCGGATGCGCGCCTCGACCGGCTCCTCGCGCCACGCCTGCGTCGCCTCCTCAGCCGGACCTTTCTGCGCGACGGTTTCGGCCAGATCGACCAGCCGCTCGGTCGCCTCAGGGTGCCGGTCGAAGAGCACGTCCTCGACCGCGTCGCGGAGAGTGGGGTCGACTTCGTCGTAAACCTCGAGTTGGCTCGCGTTGACGATGCCCATATCCATACCCGCCTGGATCGCGTGGTAGAGAAAACAGGCGTGAATGGCCTCGCGGACCGTGTCGTTGCCTCGAAACGAGAAGCTGACGTTGCTCACACCGCCGGACACGCGGGCGCCGGGTAGATTGGCCTTGATCCAGCGCGTCGCTTCGAAAAAGTCGAGGGCGTAGCGGTTGTGCTCGGCGATGCCGGTGGCGACGGCGAAGATGTTGGGGTCGAAGATGATGTCGTGCGGCTCCATACCGACCTCGTCGACCAGGATGTCGTACGCGCGTTTGCAGATCGACGTGCGGCGTTCGAGCGTGTCGGCCTGCCCTTGCTCGTCGAACGCCATGACGATAACGGCGGCGCCATACGCGCGGCACAACTCGGCCTGCTCGCGGAACGCATCCTCCCCCTCCTTCATCGAGATGGAGTTGACGACGCACTTGCCCTGGGCGTTCTGCAATCCGGCTTCGATCACTTCCCACTTGCTGCTGTCGACCACGATCGGTACGCGGGAGATATCCGGCTCACCGGCGATCAGCCGCAGAAACTTGGTCATGGCCGCCTTGCTGTCGAGCAGGCCCTCGTCCATGTTCACGTCGATCATCTGGGCGCCGCCCTCGACCTGCTCGCGGGCGACCTGGAGCGCCGTGTCGAAATCGCCCTCTTTGATCAGCCGGGCGAAACGGCGGCTGCCGGTCACGTTGGTGCGCTCGCCGATGTTGACGAAGTTGGCGTCGGGCCGGGCGATGAACGGTTCGAGTCCGGCGAGGCTCAGGAACGGCTGAGGTTCGGCTGCAACGCGCGGCACGTGTCCTGCGACGGCTTCCTTTATCGCGGCAATGTGAGCAGGTGTCGTGCCGCAGCATCCGCCGACGATGTTGAGCAGTCCGTCGCGCGCCAGACTCTCCATCTCGGACGCCATGTATTCGGGCGTTTCGTCGTAGCCGCCCATCGCGTTGGGCAGTCCGGCGTTGGCGTAAAGCGAGATGGGCACCGTCGCCACGTCTGCAATCGCCTGGACGAAGGGCCGCATCTGGCTCGACCCCAGCGCGCAGTTCAGGCCGACCGACAGCAACTCGGGCGCGTGATTCGTAGAGATCCAGAAGGCGTGCGGCGTCTGCCCACTCAGCGTCCGCCCGCTCAGGTCGACGACCGTTCCACTGAGCATGACCGGAATGCGCGTCCCCTCGTCCGCAAAAGCCTGCCGGATGGCGAACAGCGCGGCTTTGGCATTGAGCGTGTCGAAGATGGTCTCGACGAGCAGCACGTCGACGCCGC
>CAXBBB010000653.1:0-2098 GCA_963973615.1 uncultured Rhodothermales bacterium
TCGCTTCGGCTACGTCCGTACCGACGGTGGGCGTGCCCGATGCGCCGCCGGTCGGATTGGAAGTCTACCTGCTGCAACAGGACAAACTCTACGTCGTCGCCGCGGTCCTGGCCGTGATCTGGATCGGCATCGCCCTGTTCATCGCTCGGACGGATCGTCGCATTTCCCGTCTCGAAAAACTAGTTGACGAACGTGAGGCTTTCGACCGCGCGTCGGAATCCACAGCGCCTGCTCCTCGTATCGACCCTCTCTAACCCCGACCGCTATGAAGCCCAAAACCATCGGCGGCCTCGTGCTGCTGGCCGTATTCAGCGTGCTGCTCATCAACAGCTTCGGCGCGAACGTCGGCGGCTATATGGACTTTGCAGAAGCCGAGCGCACGTCGGCCAGCGCGCACGTCGTAGGCACGTGGGATCGCGATGCGGGATTCGATTACGATCCGGACACCAACGTCTTTTCGTTCGTGATGTTGGACGAAGGGGGCGCGCGACGCCCTGTCGTATATCATAACCCCAAGCCGCCCAACTTCGAAGACGCCGATCAGGTTGTCGTGGAGGGCCGCGTCGACGGTGAGGCATTCGTCGCCGAGCACATCCTGGTAAAGTGTCCGTCGAAGTACAACGAGGAGCGCGCGATCCAGGCGCTCGAAGCCAAGGCAACCACATGAGCACGCCCGCCGACGCCCTCCCAGCAACGCCGCTGCCGCCGTGCCCTGGAACGCCCAACTGCGCGACGGGAGAGAAGGCGTTCGAAGTCGCGCCGCGCACGCTCTGGTTGATCGCTGAACATGCCCTGAGCAGAGTCGACCCGCACACCGTTATCACGGACGAAGACCGCCTCCACATCGACGCCACGTTCAGGGTGTTTTTCTTTACCGACGACTTGGCGATCCGTGTTGTCCCACACGGCGACGGCTCGGTCCTGTACGTCCGCAGCGCCTCGCGAACCGGTCGCAGTGATCTGGGGGTCAACAAGCGGCGCGTCGTCAAGTTTTGGGAAGCGCTGGACGACGTGCTCGAAGAAGCGCGTGAGATGCGCGAGATCTAGCGCTACTAGCGCGACGCCAGAACGTCTACGCCAGAAACACCGTTTCTACACGTACAGCAGCGTCGTGATGCCGAAGTAGACGCTCAGGCCCAAGATGTCGTTGGCGGTCGTGACGAATGGGCCCATCGACAGGGCAGGGTCTAGGCCAGCGCGTTTGAGGACGACGGGAATCAATGCGCCGTTGACCGTTGCGAGGACGATGACGACGAGTAGGGCCAGCGACGCGACGCTTGCCAGCCGGGCCGAGTTACCGTCGGCTGGATCTAGGACGAAGATGATGGCGCAGAAAATGGCCGCGAGCAGCATCCCGTTGAACAGCGCCACGCCCAACTCCTTGCCGACACGACCAAACGCCTCTCCGATCACCAGGCGGCCCGATGCCAAACCTTGGACTGTGATCGCGGCGCTCTGTATGGCCGCGTTGCCCGCCATAGCCGTCATGACCGGAATGAACATCGCCAGGACGGCGACCTGTTCGAGTGTGCCCTCGAACGACTTGACGATGAAGGCCGAGCACAGCGTCCCGAATAAGCCGACTGTCAGCCACGGCAGCCGACCGCGCGCAATGCGCCAGACGGAGTCGGACAACTCTTCGTCGCCGCTCGTACCCGAGATGACCTGCAAGTCTTCTTCGGCTTCTTCTCGGAGCACGTCGACGATGTCATCGATCGTGATGCGGCCTACGAGCCGGTCTTCGAGGTCGACGACCGGAAGCGACACCAGGTCGTAGCGTTCCATGATGCGCGCCACGTCCTCCTGGTCTTCCTCAACGGTAACCGCGATCACGTCGCGCGTGACGATGTCGGCGATGAACGTGGTGGCGTGCGAGAGGAGCAGGCGTTTGAGCGGGACGATGCCGACGAGTTTGCCGTCCTTGTCGACGACGAACAGGACGTACAGGTCTTCGACTTCGTCCGAGAGCGCGCGTACGATCTCGGTCGCCTCGCCGACGGTCACGTAGTCGGGGACCGAGATGACTTCGGTCGCCATTCGGCCCCCTGCCGTGTCGTAGGCGTAGCGGAGCAGGCTGCGCAGTTCGTCGGCGTCTTCC
>CAXBBB010000654.1:0-2096 GCA_963973615.1 uncultured Rhodothermales bacterium
AAGCGCAACCGGCTCGGGCCGCTGACGGGGTGCGGGTGCGGGGACAGCAGCGTCAGCGATTGCGGAGTGATGTCGGCTTCCTCCGCCGTGATCGTGCGGCTCACCGAGAACGAGCGCACGTCGCTTCGGATCGAGTCGCCTTTCACGTTCCGTAGCACGACGCGCCAGAAGTACGAGCCAGCGTCGATGGCGTCGATCGTCACCGATGTGGCCGAGCCACCGCCGCCATAGACCGGCGTGAAGGCGACCGGCGAGCGGAAACCGGCGTCCGACGCGATCTCTACGTCCCCGCGCAACCCCTCCGGGGCGGCCCAGAACAGGCGCGGCGCGCGGTCGAAGGCTTCGCTATCGGACGGACTGAGCAGGACCGGCGCGTCGATGACGCCCTCGCCTCGGTCGACGATGCGGAAGACGGTGCCTTGCTCCGGCAGCGCCTGGTCGTAGGGCGGCGCCGTGCCGCCGTTCCAACTCACGAACACCAAGCGCGCGAACACTTCGTGGTCGATCTGCGAGGCGTCTACGGACGTGCCATCGCCCGCGAACGCGTCGTAGCCTGACGTTCCAGGCGAGGTGTCAGCAGGCTCCAAGACGTAGATCCAGTCGGTGTACGGATCATCCTGGGCACTGGAGACTGGCGAGTCGGATGTCGACAGGTTGAAAATGCCGTCGGGCGTCGTCGTGTTGTTCGAGTAGTCGAGGATGCCGGGGATGAGCTTTACGTCGTCGGACGGATCATCGGGCGTGTCGGTAGGCGTGCGCCACAGTTCGAAGGGCACCGGCATGGCTGCACGGTCCTGGAAACGGCGATAGCCGACCGATCCCTCTTCGGTGAAGCGGATCTCGAACGTGTGCCCCCAGATGCGCTGTTCATTGTCAATCCGCGAGTAAATGGAGCGGCTCAGGAAGCTATCGTACGAGCCGGTGCGTCCGCCCGCATAGATCAGCCACCGCGCCGGACCGACCTGCTGCCGCTCCGTAGGATCGAGATCGCCCGGCGTGGGGAAGCCCTGAAAGTGCGCGGCACCCGGCTCAGGCGGATCGAGCGGGCCAGCGGCGTTGGCCGACACCTCGAAGCTAATGAGTCCTCCTCGATCGTAGGGCGTCAGCGCCACGTCCGACACGGTGAACGCGACGGGGTCGGACCACGGTCCCGTATCGAATCCGGCGACGTAGCGCGTCCGGGCCAGGTAGGTGCCGGGTTCGAGCGAAACGAATGCGCCGTTGGCGTAGCTCCGAGTCGTGTCGTCGAAGGCCTCGCGCGCGACCTGGATGTCGACCCGGTCCGACAGGTCGGGCACTGATGCGGTGAGGTTTAACCTGCCCTGCGGCACGACGGCTCCTGCGACGGGTTTCACGAGCGTCGGCGTACCCTGCGGCAGCACGAACTGCGGACGGTCGGCGAAGCCTGCGTCGAATTGATCGCGCACGTGGGCCACGTCTTTGCGCAGTTCGGTGATCGAGTCGAGGTGGTCGGATCCCCTACTCCACACGATGGCGAACTGGATCGTCTGCTCGCCGCCCGTTTCGAGCACGAACGGCCCGGTACTCATCTGGTGCTGTCTATCGCTCGGCGAGTTCGACCTGCCCGCTCCGTCGATGTTGAACTCGCTCCAAAACGAGCGCGTGACAGGATCGCCCGTCCACATGAACGTCGTCGTTTGCTGATCGGCGAAGCAAGGAAACGTCTGCTGGTTCGCTGGCCCGTATCCGTAGCCGCAGTTCACGATCGGCTTGCCGTCCTTCCAGATGCCGCTTAGGTAGTTGTACCAATCGGTGCTGTTGCTGCGCGGGTCTCCGCTGGGATCAGCCGAGCTATTGTTGTTCAGCGATACGTCCATACCGCGCCGCGTGCGGCCGGCGTGCGTGGTGCCGTCGGGATCGGTCCACGTCTGTCCGGGCGCGTCGACGAGCGGACCTTGCAGAAAGCTGACACCGAGCGCTGGCGGCGCGACTCCATAGCCGTCGCTTCCCTCGTCGTCGTTGTCGCCGTTGTAGACGTAGACCATGTCGAGCGTCGTGTCAGCACCGATAAAGTCGTCGCTCGCGTTGCCCAGGTCGGGATCCGACCAGTAGCCGAAGTAGGCGTCGGTCAGGTC
>CAXBBB010000655.1:0-2092 GCA_963973615.1 uncultured Rhodothermales bacterium
GGACGGAGACCGCGCAGCGTTTGACGCGTTGATCGCTGAGATGCAGCCGCTGCTCGCGCCGCCGAAGATCATCGAGAAGCCCGCTCCGTCCCTCTTCCTGCTCGACGCATACGCAGCGCCGGCGTTGTAAGCTTGCAAGAGGCGTTTGGAAGCCTGTCGGATCAGAAGGATTCGGCAGGCATCGTCTTGTTTACTAAACCGGGCGACTTCGCTCGTCACTTCCCGAGTCGGCGAGGAGTCAGGCTCGTCCGGCGACGCGAATCAGCGCATCCGCCGCGCGGTCGATGTCGGACTGGACTGTTGTCGACCCTAACGAGAAGCGGACGGCGGCACGGGCAGTTGCTTCGTCCAGGCCCATCGCGAGTAGAACGTGGCTCGGACGCAGCGTCCCACTCGTACACGCCGATCCCGACGAGACGGCGATGCCTTCCAGGTCCATTCCCAAGATCAGCATCTCGCCATCCACTGCGCGCCCAACTGCGGGCGGGAAGGCGACGTTGAGGATGTGAGAAGCAGCGTCTATCGGGGTGACGACGCGGATGCGGTCGCCGAGCACGTCGACCAGGCGGCTGCGAAGCCGGTCGCGGAGAGCAGCCAAGCGCGGCGCGGTGGTTTCGCGTTCCGACTCGGCGAGTTCGAGGGCGCGCGTCATTCCGGCGATGGCAGCAACGTTTTCGGTCCCGGCTCTTCGGTCGCGCTCCTGTTTACCGCCAACGAGCTGCGGCGTCAGATCCGTCCCGCCTCGGACGTAGAGAACACCAGCGCCTTTCGGTCCGCCAAATTTGTGGCTGGACAAACTCATGAGGTCGCCCCCGAGCGCTTCTACACCAATCGGCAGGAGTCCTGGGGCCTGGACCGCGTCGGTGTGGAAGGTTGCGTGTCGAGAATGAGCCGCCTCTACGAGCGCCGGGATATTGGCGACAGCGCCCGTTTCGTTGTTGACATACATCAGCGAGACGAGCGCGCCCCGTTGATCGCTGAGCGCCGTCGTGATGCCGTCGGGCGTCAGTTTGTCTGTGGGCAGGTGTGTGACAACCTGCCCCATCCGTCCCAGCTGAGCCGCCGTGTTTAGAACGGCTTCGTGCTCGGCGAACGATGTGATGAGCGAGCAGCCTGGATCGGTCGCACCCCGCAGGGCGAGATTGTCGCTCTCTGTCCCTCCGCTCGTGAACACGATCTCAGCCGGTTCGCACCCCAGCACGTCGGCGACGCGTGTCCGGCAGTCTTCGACGACCGATCGCGCCTTGCGCCCCCAGCGGTGAACCGATGATGCGTTGCCCCAACTATCGGTCAGGAGCGGCATCATCGCTTCGAGCGCTTCCGAGCGGAGGGGAGTAGTTGCCGCGTGATCGAGGTAGATCGGCTCAGGCATGTCAGATCGGAGGAGGGGACGAAAACACGGAAGCTCCTGCAGAGGCTGTCAGGTTCGTGCAGGCTAGGCTAAACAGAAGCCGCAACGGCAGCTATCCGACGGACCAACTCCACAGCAATCTCTTCGTGCTCCGGCTTCATGAGTACGCTGCGCAATATCGTTGCATCGGGCGCGTCGGCGGTCACCGCGAGCAGGTCGGACGGACGACGGAGCAAGCTGAGGTGGATCGGATCGGGCATCTCCATCAGCGCGCGGTGGACAGCCAGACTCGCGCGATCGACTTCGGATGCCGTTGGCCGCGAGGGATGGTAGCACACGATGTCGAGCATCGGGTCGGCGACGAGCGTCAGCTCTTCCGAAGCGCGAACGGCGTCGGCAAACGTTTGTGCGGCGCGAGTGCAGCCGTGAAGGATCGGGCCGAACCCTCGGTCGGGTTGCAGCGGGAGCACCTGCGTGGTCAGCCATAACGCTCCGGCGGCGGCTCCTGCGCGCGAACATTCGAGGCTGATCTCGCCCAGGTGCAGCGTGTCTGACGTGAAGTAGGTATAGGGCGAATCGTGCCGGTAGTGGCGGCCGACGCGCGGATCGGCGAAGAGTACGCAGCCGCAGCCGTAGGGCTGAAGGCCGTGCTTGTGTGGGTCGACGACGATAGAATCGGCCTGGGGGATGGCGCGGTATGCGGCAGCCGCATCGTCCGATAGTGCTCCCGGCACGTCGCGC
>CAXBBB010000656.1:0-2091 GCA_963973615.1 uncultured Rhodothermales bacterium
GGGGGAGCCGACGACCGTCGATGTGACACCGTTTCGCCCGGATCGGCTGTAGTGTGTAATCGTGTTGTCAGCAACTTCGGCGTCGGAGTTGCGATGCATTGTTTCCACCGATCTTCATCGCAACGTTAAAAAACGGCATTCAGCTACAATTCAGCGCTTTGATTCTTTTTCCATCAGCTCCCTCTATGCAGCGCTCACTTCTGGTTCTTTTCTGCATCCTTCTTTCCGGATGCATCAACAGCCGATCCGCCGTAGATGAAGAGAGCTATTCCAACGGCTCTGCAATCCCTGAGACACGCCTACGCACTCTTTCCGATCTGCGCGCAGGTGAAGACGATCTCGAATCAAAACCTGTAACACTGGAAACGAATTTCATCTCCAGAGACGCCATCCCACTCGGTCAGCCCGAAGGGTTTCTCCGCAATGACCCTATGCTGACCGGCGTCCCCCTGGTTATCCTCTATTTTCCGGCCGAGGAGGATGGGCGAGTGCGAAAACTGCAGTATGAGTGGGGTGATCAAGAAGGAAAACCGAACTGGGTACAGCAACCGTTGGATCGACTCGCGACGTTCCAGGAGCGCTACGAAACGCTGCGTTTGCGTCTCACCCAAGCGTACGGTGAGCCAGTCGAAAGTGCGGCCTCCAACGCTTCGAGCGCTGGCGACATAAAGACGTGGAGGCGGGGCGATAAATGGGTGGATGGCGATACTGAGGCAACTCTGGCGCTTTCGTTCAGCGAGCCGGTCCCCGATGGCGGTAATCGGGGAAACGAGTTCGTGCGGTACAACGAAGTCCATCGCATTCGCTTGACGATCACTCACGGTCTGTGATTCGGGAGATATCCGATGCGCGTTGCCTTTCGCATCGTCCTCACGTCCGGGCGATGAGCACGCGCGTACAGTTGATTATTCTGGTGTACACCCTCTCGAACTGCCATGCGCATCGCTCTCGCTCAGATCAATCCGACCGTCGGCGACCTTGCGGGCAACGTCGAACGCATGCTCGGGGCGACGCGCCAAGCCGAGCAGCAAGGGGCCGATCTGGTGATCTTGCCCGAGTTGTGCGTGACGGGCTATCCGCCGCAGGATCTGCTCGGGCACGAGGACTTTCTGAACGACGTAGAGGCGGCGATGGCGCACTTCGTGGCTCAAGCGCCCCCGAGCGTCGGTGTCGTCTTCGGAGCGCCGGTACGGTCGACGGACGACCGGGGTAAGCGTGTCGTCAACGCGGCATTCGTGGCCGGACGGATCGTCGGACGGGCGGACAAGCAGTTGCTGCCGACGTACGACGTGTTCGACGAGGCGCGCTACTTCGTCGCTGCGGGGCCTCAGTCGCCGGTCGTGTGGCGTGGGCTGCGATTGGGGCTGCACGTCTGCGAGGACATGTGGGACCAGGAGCCGTGGGGCGAGGCGGGCGGTCCGCTGCATCACCACTACCACGCCGACCCGGTCGGGCAATTAGGCGATCTGGGTGTCGATCTGTTCGTCAATATCAGCGCGTCGCCATTTGCGGCTGGGAAGGAGGCCTATCGGTCGATGTTGATCGAGGCGGCGTGTGCGCAGTGGGACGTGCCGTTCGTGCTCGTCGGGCAAGTCGGCGCCAACACCGAGTTGATCTTCGACGGCGACAGCCGGGCGCACCGAAGCGACGGCAGCATCGCCGCCCGCGCGCCGCTGTTCGAGGAAGCGTTGGTCGTCGCCGACCTCGACACGCTGCGTCTGCCTGCTCCGCGCTCGCCGCGTACGCCCGGCCCGCGCGACCGCATCGCCAACCTACACGACGCGCTCGTTCTGGGCATCCGCGACTACGCGCGCAAGTCGCCGTTCTTCACCGGCGCGCTGCTGGGGCTCTCGGGCGGAATCGACAGCGCGTTGACGGCGGCGTTGGCTGTCGAAGCACTTGGAGCGAGCAAGGTTTGGGGCGTCACGATGCCCTCGAAGTATTCGTCCAGCGGATCGGTCGACGACAGCTGCGCGCTCGCCAAAGCGCTGGGAATGCGGATCGACACGGTCAGCATCGCCCCGGCCGTCGATGCGTTCGAGACGATGTTGGCGGGCGTTGATGGGGGCGTGAGCGGCCTCGACGAGGAAA
>CAXBBB010000657.1:0-2088 GCA_963973615.1 uncultured Rhodothermales bacterium
CCACGTCGGCCAGCCGCTGGCTGATCACGACGGCGACGGCCCGCAGGCGCGCTGCGAGTCCGTCCTCAAACGCCGGCTGCGGTAGGTAGGGTGGCGGCCCCGTCAGCGTCACGCGTCGGGGTATCGACACCTGCACGGCTGCGGCGTTGACCACCCCGGTAGGTACCGTATCCCCCTCGACCAGCGCGAACACACTCTTTCCGCCATCGTCGCCGCCCCCTCGCCGACGACGCTATCCGTCACGCCGATCTGGTAGCGCGAATCCCTCGTATCGATCAGAGACGGCGTAGTAGCTGGTCCCATCGTGCCGTCGGTCAGCACGTAAGCGAAACGCACCGCATACAGTCCCCACGGGAGACCTTTGTTCGTTTCGGCATCGCTGGCCGTGACCGCCTCAGTCGTCAGCGTCAGCCTGGGAGGAGCCGGAATCTGCATACGGCACACCTTGTCGTCCTGCACCAGCAGCGTAACCTCTGGCTCGCCGCACCCCGCTCCTCGCACGACTGCCACCACTACGTCGTCTCCGACCTGCGCGAACGTCGCCCGGCGCGTGGCATCGGCTGCGCCAAACGCCCACAAATCTGTCGTCCTATCCAGCGCCTCGTCGTAGAGCACCACGCGGTCCGACAGCAGCGCCACATAGCGGACCAAACTACTGTCGCTCTGCTCGCTCAGCGTGCCCCGACGCTGGCGCACCTGGACGCCAAATGAGAGCACGCCGCCAATCGTGCCGATGGGACTGGCACCCTCTACCGGCTGCCACGACACCGCGCTGCCAGCAGAGATAGGGACCAGGTTCTTCGTCGCCCGCAGGGTGCCCGCTTGGGCCGCCATGTCGGACACACTCACGTCGAGCGGCCCTAGTGCAAACTCGGTACGCTCCATCACATCACCGGTCGGTAAGGTGGGCGGGTCGTTCTGGGCACGCGCGGGTTGCCGCGCATGTCGTCCAAATCGCTGAGGTAGCGCGACCGAATCGGGTCTGCCGCCTGGTGCTCGCCGATCTCGCGAAGCCACTCGCTCACCACGTAGTCGACGAGCATCCGCTCCAGTTCCTCCGGCATCTCGGCTTCCACATCGCCAGCCGTCTCGTCGGTGTCGGACGGACCGGCCTCGCCGATCATACTTCCGGCGAGGTAGTAGAGTCGGAGCGTACCGTTCGTAATCGGAACGGGAGAAACAAACAGACGCCCGCCGTGCAGCCCGAAACGAGCGGGTGACCCACCAAACCCGTCTGCTGCTTCGGCACGCACGCGGGCGCCATCTTGGTGGGGCAGGTCGTACGTGCGCACGCCTTCCCCCAAATCGTAGGTGAGCGTCGCGCGCTGCACCCTGAAAACAGTGAGCGGCACATCATAGCCGCTCTGTCCCGCCGCCAGCGGAATCGTCGCCACCGCCTCTACCCGCCCCGTCTTCACCGCGATCTCTGCCGCGCCCTGACGCGTGAACACGTCAAGCGTGCCAGCGTCGGCCGGCGTCGTCATCAGCGCCGGATTCTGCTTGGTCCTGGCCAGCAGCGCTGTGCGCCGCTCGACCTGTTCGCGGATGGAGGTGAGCGTCGTCATCTGGCCTGCCCGATTTCGACGCCGTCGAGTGCGAGCGCCATCGCTTCCGCTGCTTTGGTAGCGACTTCGAACTCGCGCACGTTCTGCGCCACGCGCCGAACCGCATCCCACAGCGTAGCGTCTCGCAGCGCGTCAGTCAGCGTCTCTGGCGGCGTCTTGGCCACGAAGTACAGTTCGTCGAGTCCGTCCGCGTCCTCTGGCTTCGGGTAGAGCTCCAGCGCTCGCGGGCTGCCGGGTACCAGGTACACCGCCGGGCGCGCCACGTCGGGCGCAGCGTACGGATTTGTGCGCAGACGATAGGCAGGATTGCCAGTCTCCAGAAACGCGTCGACCGGCACCAGCCAGCCCGCACAGGACACCCGTAGCAGGCGCAGAAAGCTCGCCGGAAGATCGACCCGCAAGTGATCACCTTTCAGCGTTTTCTGCGCGTCTGCTGCCGCATTCGTAGCCAGGCCCATCACCAGGCGGAGCGGTGCGTGCTGGAGCACGTAGTCGCTCGCCAGTTCGGCCTCGGCGTACATCT
>CAXBBB010000658.1:0-2083 GCA_963973615.1 uncultured Rhodothermales bacterium
GCAGCAGCGCCTACTGCGTTCTATTGTCGACACCATCCCGGACCAGATCTACGTCGTCGGATCCGATGGTCGCTTCCTCCTCCGAAACCAGGCGGGCATCGCCAACACCTCGCTGGAGCATCCGGACGAAGCCGTCGGCCTGACGGAGTACGACTTCGCGCCGGCTCACCTCGCTGAGAAGAGCGTGCAGGACAACGAGCAGGTGATGACGACGGGCATTCCACTGATCGGTCAGGAGGAGTATGGCCGGGGCCGAGGATGGATGCAAGCCACCAAGATTCCACTACGCGACGAGGCAGGAGCGATTATCGGCCTCGTCGGCGTTTCCCGTGACGTAACGGACGAAAAGCGTGCTACGCTGGAGATTCAGAGAGCACGAGAAGCTGCAGAAGCGTCTGAGGAGGCGAAGAGTGAGTTCCTCGCCAACATGAGCCATGAGCTACGCACGCCCATGAATGGTATCATCGGGATGACGAGCCTTCTTGAACAAACCGAACTGACGGCCGAGCAGCGCGACTTCGTCGCGACCATTTCAACCAGTGGAGAAATACTGCTCACCCTGATCGGTGACGTTCTCGATCTGTCCAAGATTGAGGCTGGTATGTTAGACGTAGAGTATGCCCCCGTCGACGTGAGGCAGTGCGTCGCCACGGCCATCGACCAACTGGCCGCGCTGGCTCTCAAAAAGGACATTGAGTTGGCGTACAAGTGTGCCCCCGATGTCCCCACCTACGTGTTAGGTGACGCCACTCGTCTCGGACAGGTGCTGGCCAATCTGCTGTCGAACGCAGTCAAGTTCACTTTTGAGGGCGGCGTTATGCTTAGCGTATCGATGGTGTATCTCAGCGACGGATGCCCCGCCCTCCAGTTCGACGTCCGCGATACCGGCATCGGCATCGCGCCCGACAAGGTCGAACTCATTTTCGAATCGTTCACCCAGGCAGACGCTTCAACGACGCGTCAGTTTGGGGGCACGGGGCTGGGACTATCGATCTCTCGTCGACTCGCTCGCATCATGCACGGAGACCTCACGGTCGAGAGCACTCTAGGCAATGGGGCGACGTTTACGCTGACGGTTCCCGCCGAACCCCTACCCGGCGCTTCGTCATCCCCCCAACACTCCGGGCTCGGCAAGAAGCGCAGCTTAGCGATAACGTACTGCGTGATTCTCGACGAGCTGCTCGCGTACTATGCCAGCACCTGGGACCTCACGCATACCGGCGGTGTCACCTGCGACGAGATCCTCTCAGGTGAGGCTCCAGACCCCTTCGACTTCGTTATCCTCGATGGTCGCCTCCCCACGTTCTTCGCCGATTTGGAGCGGCTCCGCACCGCCCTTCCGCATGCTCGAATCGTGGTCCTGCAATCGATTGCAGCAGACTCTGAGATGCGCGAGCGGGCACGTAGTGCCGGGGCAGACGATTTTGTGTACAAGCCCATTAAAGTCGCGACCCTCTACGACGCGCTACGCGGCGAGGAGCCTACTCACGCGCCTAGTGCGAACGATCTGGATCACGCCGAGCCCGAGCCTTTTCGCCCCCTCCGCATTCTGGTTGCCGAAGACAATCTGATCAACCAGAGAGTCGTGATCCGCATGCTCTCTAAACTCGGGCACTTGGCCGATGTAGTGCCCAATGGCCAGCTAGCACTAGAAGCCGTCCACAAAGGTATAGCTTCTGATGATCCCTACGTATTGGTGCTGATGGACATCCAAATGCCCGTACTGGATGGACTGGAAGCGACGCGTCGGATTCGAGCAGAAGTCGCCCGCGATGCACAGCCCTATATCTCGGCGCTAACCGCCAACGCGATGGAGGGAGACCGCGAGCGCTGCGTCGAAGCCGGAGCCGACGATTACCTCGCCAAGCCTATCCGGATCGACGCGCTGACCGATCTACTGCAACGCGTCGCTTCCGATTCCTAGCAACTCTGCTAGCGCCGCTGCGTTCTTCCGCGCGAATCTCGCTGCTCCATGTCGCTCCGTATCGCTCTCGTCTACGACACGTTTGACGCCTACGAGTGGAAGCCCGGCGACCCGCCCGACGCCGATGCCGAGTTCGAGCCAGCCGAGACCGTAGACGAG
>CAXBBB010000659.1:0-2083 GCA_963973615.1 uncultured Rhodothermales bacterium
CCTCAGGGCTTCTCATCTATGTGGTGTTTCTTATCAGGCAGGGTCGGCGGGACCGCTCCCAGCAGGATGAGGGGTCGCTTGGGGAAGAGACGATCTCGCGCCACTGGCTCTGGGACCTCGTTTGGGTGGTCGGTGGTCTCGCGCTGCTAGTGCTCGGTTCGCGCTGGTTCGTCGGCAGCGCAGTGTCGTTCGCTCAGTCCCTGGGTGTTAGCGAAGCGATAGTCGGCTTAACGATCGTAGCGGCAGGTACGTCGATGCCGGAACTGGTAACGTCCATCGTCGCCGCTGTACGGGGGCAACGCGACATCGCTGTCGGTAACGTAGTGGGCAGCAACGTCTTCAACATCATGGGCGTGCTTGGGGTGGCGAGTCTGGTGAGTCCCGGAGGGATTGAAGTAGCTCCGTCTGTAGTCCACTTCGATATTCCCATGATGGTTGTGGTTGCCTTTTCTTGTTTGCCCATTTTCTTTACGGGAGGGGTGATCAGCCGCACAGAAGGTGCCCTATTCATGGCATACTACGCAGCCTACACAGGGTACCTCATTCTCAACGCGACGGGGCATGTCGGACTCCCGCAGTTCAGCGCGGCCCTGGCCTACTTTGCCCTGCCATTGACCCTGCTGACCCTAGTATTTCTAGCGCTTCGTGAAGCGCGGGACAGAATCAGCAGCCACACCCCGTAGGCGCAGTACGGGGTCACTGGAACAGCGTCGGCAGGGTCGTATCTGCCAGGCGTCGAGTCGTCCGCTCGCCGTGTTCGAAGTGCGGGCCCGGTCTACCAGTTAGGCCGACCTGGCGCGCGCTTTCCTCGCCCCATTACATCGCTCAGGTCGGCGACTGGCGGGGCGAGAGCACGAGTAGCCTGCTGCTGGTGTCCACAGTGTCATCCTGCCCGCCGGCTCTCGTCTCGGTAGTATCGTTTGGTCCGGACTCACCGTTCCAACTCCGCAATCAAGCGCTCCATCTCCGCGATCTCGCGCCGCTGCGTCTCGATGATCTCGTCAGCGAGTTGTCGCACGCGCGGGTCCGAGAGCTGCGCCCGCTCGCTTGTGAGGATGGCGATGGAGTGGTGCGGGATCATTGCTTTCATCCACGCCACATCTCCCACGGTCGTCTGCGCGCGCACCAGGAAGAAGCTGACGGCAAACAGCAGCGCGCTCCCGGCGAAAATGGCGATGTTCTTGCGCTTGTCCTCGTACATGTTCAGCATGAACGCTAACATGACGATGGCCATCGTCGCGCCCATGTAGAGGGCCATGTAGCCCTTGGTCTGGCTCCACCAGACGTGGTCGAGCACGTACACGGTCGAGTACATGAGGACGAACATGACGACCGTCGAGGTGACGATCATCGCAAAGAAACGTGTGTAAGAAGCGTTCACGAGAGGATGGGGTGAGTGAGAGGAGAGTGGTTACCACGCCGCTGGCGCCCAACGCTTGAGTCGCAGCGCGTTGCCCAGCACGAACAGGCTCGACAGGCCCATCGCGAGGGCGCCCAGCATGGGCGAGAGCAGGACGCCCCACACGGGGTAGAGCACGCCAGCTGCGACAGGGATCAGGACTACGTTGTAGCCGAACGCCCAGAACAGATTCTGCCGGATGTTGGCGAGCGTAGCCGACGAGAGCGCGCGGGCGTCGACTAAGGCGGTCAGGCTCCCCGCCATCAGCACCACGTCTGCCGATTCTACGGCTACGTCCGTCCCCGTCCCGACGGCGATGCCGACGTCGGCCTGGGCCAGCGCCGGAGCGTCGTTGACGCCGTCGCCGACAAAGGCCACACGCGCGGTCTGCTGCATCCGCTGCACGGTTTCGGCTTTCTGTCCCGGTAGCACTTCGGCGTACACGTCGTCGATGCCCAGCGTGCGGGCGACAGCTTGTGCGGTGCGCGCGTTATCGCCCGTAATCATGGCGACGCGTAGGCCCTGCTGGTGCAGCGCGGCGATGGCGGTGGGCGTGTCGGGCTTGATCGGATCGCTGACGGCGAGGATGGCGGCGAGCGTGCCGTCGACGGCGGCGTAGAGCGGCGTTTTGCCTTCGTCGGCCAGGCGTTTGGCCGAGCCGAACAGCTGGTTCCATTCCAGATT
>CAXBBB010000660.1:0-2078 GCA_963973615.1 uncultured Rhodothermales bacterium
TCTTGAGGCGGTTGTGGCGGTTGATGACGCGGCGGTACAGATCGTTCAGATCGGAGGTGGCGAAGCGGCCGCCTTCCAGCGGGACGAGCGGGCGCAGTTCGGGCGGGATCACCGGAATGACGCGCATCACCATCCACTCGGGACGGTTGTCCTGCTTGGCCTGGCTCTCGCGGAACGCCTCGACGACCGTTAGCCGCTTGAGGGCTTCGGCCTTGCGCTGCTGGCTCGTCTCCGTGCGGATCTGGAAGCGAAGCTCCATCGATGCCGCTTCCAAGTCGATGCGCTTGAGCAGTTCTTCTACCGCCTCGCCACCGATCATGGCGACGAACTTATCCGGGTCGGAGTCTTCCAACCGGCCGTTGTCTTCGCGGATTTGGTAGAGCACCTCGTAGTACTCATCCTCGGTCAGCAGTTGCAGCGGCTCGATGCCCAGCTTGCTCGCATCCCCCGGCTGGACAACGACGTACTGCTCGTAGTAAATGACTTTTTCGAGGTCCTTCGACTTGAGACCGAGGAGGTGGCCGATTTTGTTCGGCAGCGTCTTGAAGTACCAAATGTGGACGACCGGCACGCTCAGCGAGATGTGACCCGCGCGCTCACGACGCACTTTCTTCTCGGTCACCTCGACGCCGCAACGGTCGCAGATGATGCCTTTGTAGCGGATGCGCTTGTACTTGCCGCAGTGGCACTCCCAGTCCTTGACCGGGCCGAAGATCTTCTCGCAGAACAGGCCCTCTTTCTCGGGCTTGAACGAACGGTAGTTGATCGTTTCGGGCTTGAGCACCTCTCCAAACGAGCGCTCCAGGATATTTTCGGGCGACGAGAGGCTAACGGTGATCGACTGGAAGTCGCGGTTGACCTTCGGCGTTTTGCTGAACAGCATAGGTAGTAGCTTGATAGAGCGGAATGAAAACGGACGCGCGGGAGGCTGTTTCCAACCTCCCTCTTCCGATCATTCGAGCTTGATTTCGAGTCCGAGACCCTGGAGTTCACGCACGAGCACGTTGAAGCTCTCGGGCGTGTTGGGCGACGGCATGTTCTCGCCCTTGACGATGGCTTCGTAGGCTTTGGAGCGGCCTTGCACGTCGTCCGACTTGTACGTCAGCATTTCTTGGAGCACGCTGGCGGCGCCGTACGCGTAGAGCGCCCAGACCTCCATCTCTCCCAGTCGCTGGCCACCGAACTGCGCCTTTCCGCCCAGCGGCTGCTGCGTGATCAGGCTGTAGGGCCCAATCGAGCGGGCGTGGATCTTGTCCTCGACCAGGTGCGACAGCTTGAGCATGTAGATGATGCCCACCGTCGTGCGCTGATCGAACTGCTCGCCAGTGCGTCCGTCGTAGAGTTGGACGCGACCGTCTTTGGGCAGTCCGGCCTCTTCCATCTTGGCTTCGATGTCCTCGACCTTGGCTCCGTCGAAGACCGGCGTGGCGT
The DNA here is from genome assembly GCA_963973615.1 of uncultured Rhodothermales bacterium. GTDB lineage: Bacteria > Bacteroidota > Rhodothermia > Rhodothermales > BA12 > CAXBBB01. The sequence continues at coordinate 1,432 of CAXBBB010000660.1, forward strand.
ACTTGGTACCCAACTTCTTGCCCGCCCATCCGAGCATCGTTTCGTAGATCTGCCCCAGGTTCATGCGCGACGGCACGCCCAGCGGGTTCAGCACGATGTCGACCGGCGTTCCGTCGTCGAGGAACGGCATGTCTTCCTGCGGCACGATGCGCGCGACGACACCCTTGTTGCCGTGACGACCAGCCATCTTGTCGCCGATCTGGATTTTGCGCTTGCGGGCGATGTAGACCTTAGCGGTCTGCACGATTCCCGGCGGCAACTCGTCGCCGACCTGGATCTGGTGCTTCTCGCGCTTCGACTCGCCTTGCAGGCGGTTGTAGATCTGACCGTAGTTCTGGTACAGCTTGCGCACCTTGCGGTTGGTCGCCGCATCGTCGGTGAAGCTCGAACGCGGAGCCATCTGAACCGGAGCGATTTCGGCAAACGTCGCGGGCGTAATCGTCTCGCCTTCGGTCAAGAGTACGCGGCCCTCGCGGTCTTCGATGCCACCCGACGTTTTGCCGTCGAGGAGCTTGAAGAAGCGCTCGTAGAACTTGGTGTCGAGCGCGGAGACTTCGCGGCTGAGCTTTGCGTCGATCTCGGCTAGCTGCTGCTGCTCGGTCCGCTTCGACGCGGGGTCGAGCTTGCGGCGCGAGAACAGCTTGGTG
>CAXBBB010000661.1:0-2073 GCA_963973615.1 uncultured Rhodothermales bacterium
TTCCACGCACCGGGCTGGTGGAGCGGGTCGAGGGCGACGGTCGCGCGATAGGCGGCTTCGGCCTCTTGCACCCGGTTCGATGCGGCGAGCGCCTGCGCCAGTTCGTGCTGCGCTTCGACCAGGTTGGGCTGAATGGCGACGGCACGTTGCAGCGGAGCGACGGCTTCGGCTGCTCGCCCCGACGTGCGGAGCGTCCAGCCCAGCCGGTGCAGCATGCGCGCGTTGCCCGGATGAACAACGACTCCTCTTTGCAGCACCTGAGCGGCAGCGACCATGCTGTCGTCGTCGGCGAGCACCCACGCGAGGGCGAGGTAGGCATCGGGAGGCGTCAGCCCGGCGGCCAGGCCCTTACGGACTCCGGCTTTGATCCTAGGTCGGTAGGCGGGTAAGCGGTGCTCGGTGGCATACATCGTCCAATAGGCGATGGCGTCGTGCAGGGCACGCTCGGCTCCGGTCTCTTCGGTTTCGCCTTCCTCGACGACGCGGATCAACTCGATCATGTCGGCGCGGTACAGATCGCGTTCGCCGGGAGCGGGCGGAGGCGCGTCGGGAAGCGTGCGCCGAATCCAGTGATCGGTAAACGTGACGTGCGGAATGTCGGACGTACCGGCGCGTTGCAGGTGGCACGTCGTGCAGGTCTGCGTCAGTTCGGCCTGGGGGACGGACGCGTGCGCGGGAATGGCGAGATCGGTCGGGGTGTGGCAGGGTCGTGACACGTCGTACACGTCATCTGCGTCTGGTCGAAGCACGCGCTCCGCGACAGCCGCTCGGCGTGGCTTGCGATGCCGAACGACTGCGGGTCTTCGATCTGCTCACGCGACGCGTAGACGACGCGGTTGTCGCTCAGCTTCTGCCCGGGGCGAAACGTGTCCGGTCCCTCGCCCTCCATCCAGACCGTCGTTCCGGCCAGGTGGCACTGCTGGCAGACGGCGAGCTGGCGGCCTCGGTCCAAGTCGTGCGGGTTGACGACGCCGATACCCGGATCGCTAGCCGCCAGTCCTTCCAAGTGCGCCTCGACGTGCTCGCTCGCTGGACCGTGGCAGCGCTCACACGAGATCCCCGTCGGCATGGCGTCGTAGTGCGCTTCGGTGAACTCGGAGTAGTCCGGCAGCGCGTTGTGGCAGGTGATGCACGCCTGGTTGGTCGGGCGGCTGAAGCGCTGGTTGATCTGGGTGTAGCCCGGACTCAGGTCCCAGATCTCGCGCTCGACATACCACGTCAGCGGCATCTCGGTGACGTGCCCATTCGACGTCATCAGGTACGACCGCGTCGCGTGCCCCGAACCGATCACCCATTTGACGGCGTGTGTGCGCTCGTAGACCGTTTCGCCCGACGCGTCTAGCCGAAACTCCCGTTGGTACAGCGTATCGCCACGGACGAAGGGTTCGTAGTGGAGATCGCGCTTGGGATCGTAGACGCGGGCGTTGTCGAACTGCTCGGGAGCTGTCTCAGGGTCGAACAGTGAGACCGATTGCCCCATACCCGACCGCTTATAGCTGGAAAACAGGTCGTTGTGGCACGTCGCGCATGTCGCGTCTCCGGCGTAGGCAGCCTGGGCGACAGGCACCACGCCTGACGAGCTATCCGCGCCGTCGTCGCTCCGGCACGCGCTCAACGTGTGGACCGACGCGAGCAGCAACAGACCGGTGAGGAGAAGTGTGGTGCGGGGTGGGAAGGAGATTGGCAACGTCTTTGTATTCTCGTCGGGTATGAAAGTACATGCTCTGCTCCTCCCCAACCGCCCCCGTCTGGGTGCCCCGTTCATCTTAGGCACCAGCCTGTCGCTGGCGGCCCTCGTACTGACGGTCGGCGGCTTTTCGATGCACTACGCCGAGCAGGGTCAGGCTATGGAAACCGCCGATATCCCTGCTCTTTCCGTGTCGACGCCCGCGTACGCCTCCCCCGTCGATAGCGTGCTGGCGCTGCTGCATGGATCGTTCCTCGCCGGCGAGCCGACGCTCACGCGCGCTGCCGATGCGCGCCTCGACGATGCGGCTTTTGCACTGCAAGAGGGCGACGCAGGCTGGGAAGTCGTGTGGAGCGAACGCGAGGTGCTCCTCGCCGACGCACGGG
>CAXBBB010000662.1:0-2065 GCA_963973615.1 uncultured Rhodothermales bacterium
CGCGCCCGTAAGGAAGGCAACCTGCCGCTCAGCCTGTTTCTGTATGGCCTGATCGGTGCCGGTCTGGGCGTCGTGTTTACCCAGGCGCAAGTCATTTCGTGGTTTCGCATCTACGAGATGTTTCGCTTCGAGTCGTTCCACATGTACGGCGTCATCGGCAGCGCCGTCGCTACGGCTGCCCTCAGCCTTTGGATAATTCGCCGGATGGAACTGAAAACGATGCACGGCGAGCCCATCGACGTGTCTCCCAAGGAGTGGGGAGACAGCCGCGTACCCGGCGCGCGCTACTGGATGGGCGGCCTCACGTTCGGATTTGGATGGGCGTTACTCGGCGCCTGCCCCGGACCGCTGTTCGCATTGCTCGGCGGAGGCGTGACCATCATGCTCGTCGCGCTCACGGCGGCCGTCGCCGGGACGTGGACCTACGGTCTCCTGCGCGCTTACCTACCTCACTAATCTCAATTACCCATAGCCATGCTTTTTCGCTCATACACCGATTCTAACCTCGCTCAGAACGCCTACCTCATCGGGTGTCAGAAGACCAAAGAGGCGCTGATCATCGACCCGCTGCGCGACATCGACCAGTACATCGCCCAAGCCGAGGCCGAAGGGTTGCGCATCGTGGCGGTCGCCGAAACCCACATCCACGCCGATTTCCTATCGGGCGCGCGCGAGTTCGCCGAGCAGACCGGCGCTCACCTCTATCTCTCTGCCGAAGGCGAAGACGACGGATGGGGAAGCGCCTGGGCCAAAGGCTCGGACTACGACGTGACGTTCCTGCGCGACGGCGACCAATTCTCCGTCGGCAACATCGATCTGAAAGCTGTTCACACGCCGGGCCACACGCCGGAGCACCTGAGCTACGTCGTCACGGATCGGGGCAGTGGCGCTACGACGCCGATTGGGGTCGTAACCGGCGACTTTGTCTTCGTCGGTGATCTGGGACGTCCCGATTTGCTCGAGCAGGCGGCAGGAATGCACGGCGTCCAGGAAGATGCGGCGCGGACGCTCTTTCACTCGCTACCGCGCTTCACTCAGCTAGAAGAGCACCTTCAGGTCTGGCCGGGACACGGCGCCGGATCGGCGTGTGGAAAAGCGCTCGGCGCTGTCCCCATGACGACGGTCGGTTACGAGAAGCGCTACAACGCGTCGCTCGGAGCAGCCGAGGGAGGAGAAGACGCTTTCGTTTCGGCGATCCTCGACGGACAGCCGGAGCCGCAGATGTACTTCGCGCGCATGAAGCAGCAAAACCGCGACGGTGTCCCTCTGTTGGGGCAGGTACCGAACCCCTCGCGTCTGCCGTCGGACGAACTGTCGGCGTTTTCCAAAGACGAGGATGGAGTCGTGATCGACACGCGTACGGATCGATCGGCATTCATGGCCTCCCACGTGCCGCGTTCGCTCCACGCGCCGCTAGGCAAGAACCTTCCGGCATTCGTCGGCTCGCTGCTGACGGACGAGACGACGCCCATCGTACTCGTCGTCGAAAAGGATCAGGTCGATGGAGCCGTTCGCGACTTGGTACGCATCGGCTACGACGCCATCGTTGGATTTGTAACTCCGGCTGATCTGGCTGACTACTTCGCCGATGGCGGCGTGTCGGCGTCGATTCCCGAGCGCACGTTTGACGACCTCGACCAGTTGCAGGCCGAAACCGGCGGTTCGGTTCTCGACGTGCGCTATGCGAGCGAGCATCAGGGCGGCCACGTGCCCGGAGCCGTGAACGCTTCGTACACGCGTCTCCCGGACTATATGGACAGCAGCGTGCCCGACCACGGCCCGCTGATCGTTCACTGCCAGTCGGGAGTGCGTGCCGCAGCAGCGTCGGCCTACCTGGCGCGGCAGGGTCGCGACGTGATCTACATCAACGACGGGTTTCCGAGCTTCGCAGCTACGGGACGCGCCATCACCCAGGACTAGTCGATGGTATACGCACTCTTAGGGGCTGTCGCCATCGGCCTCGTCTTAGGCCTGCTCGGTTCGGGCGGATCCATCCTGACTGTCCCCGTTCTGGTCTACCTCGCCGATCAACCCGCCAAGGTGGCTATCGCGGGAAGCCTTGCCA
>CAXBBB010000663.1:0-2064 GCA_963973615.1 uncultured Rhodothermales bacterium
GAACACGGCGGCGACGAGCGCTCCGGTCAGAATCGGCGGCACCTGCGTGTTGACGAAGTGCGGCATGATTTGGTCGGCCGATAGCCCGCCGGGCAGCAGACTCGCGTTCTCGCTGTAGAACACGAATAGCGCCGCACCGAGCAGCAGCGACAGCAGCACGCCAAAGGCTCCAGCGCTCACGCCCAGGATCAGCGCTCGCTGCGCCTCGCGCGGGCTGCCGACCGTCATGTAGCGCTGGACCGGCTGCTGGTTGGTGCCGAAAAGCGACAGCGCCAGCAGTCCGTAGCCGAAGACGGCAGTCAGCAGCGCCTTGCCGCCCCACGCATTCCCGCCGTCGTCGACCACGTGTACCACGTCCAGTTTGCCCATCTCGCCTGCGATCTCGAACGCGCCCCAGAACCCTTCGGCAGCCCCCGTCGCCGCGACCCAGATCGACGCGATCACCCCAAAGCTCATGACGGCGAACTGGATCACGTCGGTCCAGATGACCGCCGAAATACCGCCCATGACGGTGTAAAAGATGGCGATGGCACCGAACAGGATGACCGCTTCTTCGACGCTTGTCAGGCCGGGCATCAGGTCAGTCGGGACGACGGCGGAGAAGAGCAGGGCAGCGCCATAAAGCAGCGTTCCGGCGCGCAGAATCACCGTCAGGACGAACAGCGACGAACCCAGCAGGCGGCTTTTCAGGTCGAAGCGTTTTTCGAGGTATTCGTACGCCGTCGTCAGCCCCTTGACCTTGTGGAAAAACGGGATGAACAAGACGACGACGATGATCGCTGCGAAGATGTCGCCCAGCGAGTATTGCAGGTACCATAGGTCGTCCGCGTACGCGTAGCCGGGCACGCCCAGGATCGACGCTGCCGAAAACGAGGTGGCGATGATCGACAGCCCCGCGGCCCACCACTTGACACCCCGGTTGCCGACGAAATACGCTTCCGTATCGGTTTGCCGCTTGTTCGCCCACACGCCGATGGCGACGATGACGACGATGTAGAGACCGAGGACGATCCAGTCGAGAAAATGCACGGCGCGAGAGGGCAGGCGAAGGGGACACCACACGAACGCAAACCCAGCGCCCGTCAACCGCAACATACTCGTAGGGCTGCTGCTCGCATCCCTTGTGTCGCGCCTCAACGCGAGAGGCCACCCCGCACGCGAAACACGCCCGACACGCTTACGGTTGACCCATCCATGCCCGACCGATCCTCCATGACCGAATTTTCCGGCCTGCCGCTCTTCCCGTTGGGCCTGGTGCTCTATCCCGGGGAGGCGATTCCGCTGCACATTTTCGAGCCGCGCTATCGCGAGATGATCGCCACGTGCCTTGAGGAAGATCGGCCGTTCGGGATTGCGCTGGCGGAGGAGGACGGGCTGAACCGGGTCGGATGTACGGCGCGCGTCGTCCGCGTTACCAAACCCACAGCGATGGGCGGCTCGACATCAAAGTGCGCGGCGAGCAGCGCTTCCGCATCGGTAGCGTCGATGACGCGCTGAGCTACCTGACTGCTGACGGCACCTACGTCCCTGATCAACCCGCCGATCCGGACGACTCGGACCTGCGTGAGCGCGCCATCACGCTCCACATGAAGCTCCTCGAACTGGGCGGACGCACGTTGCGTCCGTCGCTCTACGAGACCGAGCACGTGTCGTATGCCCTGGCGCACAACGCCGGATTGGAAAATGTCCAAAAGCAGCACGTGCTCGAACTGCCATCGGAAGGGGAGCGCCTGCGGTATTTGGTGACCCATTTCGAGGTCTTTATCCCCGAAATCGAGGAAAAGGAAACGCTGCGGCGCAAAGTCCAATCCAACGGTCACTTCCGCGACTTTCCGCCCGAACTGCTCGGTGGTACCGGCGACATCTATCCAGGCTGAACCGAGTGGCGCACTGGCGACCTGCCAGGTCCGTATTGGCGAACCCAAACGCTCTGGGTTCTGACGCTGTCAAACCGCTATCCTACGACATGACCTACACGCTGCACCCCATCGAAACCGGACGCGTCGCCCTCGACGGTGGCGCCATGTTCGGCATCATTCCGAAACCCCTTTGGGAGCGACGCAT
>CAXBBB010000664.1:0-2064 GCA_963973615.1 uncultured Rhodothermales bacterium
CAGGCCGATTTGATCGCGCCGCTGAACGAGCACTCGGCCTATTTCGCCCGCCTCGCGCGTGCCGAGATCAAAGTCGCCGTCGACGCCCCACGTCCGTCGGCGTCGGCTACCGTCGTCGCCGGGCGCGCTCAGGTGTTCGTCCCGCTCGCCGGAATGATCGACCTGGACGCCGAACGCGAACGGTTGACGCGCGAAATCGAGCAGAAGCAGCAGTTCTTGCAGTCCGTCGAGCGCAAGCTGGGCAATGAGAAGTTTACCGCTCGGGCGCCCGAGGATGTCGTCGAGAAGGAGCGTCAGAAAGCACGCGACGCGCAAGCCGAGATCGACCGACTGGTCGCCTCGCGTTCTGAATTGGAAGCAGCGTAGTAGCTACTCACGTACTGTCTCACACACGTCTTCTGGGCTACTGGCTTCGTGGTCGAAGGCACCGGCCTCAAGGAAGAGCACGATCTGCCGCAGCACGCTTCCGTTGCGCATCATGAACGTGTGCGTGACGGGCAAGACGACGTGATCGGTCATACCTTCCAAACACGTCTGAGCGACGGCTACTTTTCCGTCGTCCGGGCCAGGGAGCAGGGCCGAGAGGATGGGGCTGATGCTGCGGTTTCCGGCGATGACCCCGACCTCGAACGTCGCCGGTCCGAGTTGGACGGGGACGCTGGTCGTGTCGGTGCCCAGTTGATCGCCCGCCTGGCCGTTGAGGACGCCGAAGCCGGGCACGTTGCGCAGTTTGTCGACGACCTCGCTTCCGCCGTTGGGGGGACCCATCATGACGACGCGCCCCAGCCCTTCTACGGGGTGCTGACCCAGGTAATAGCGCACCAGAATGCCGCCCATCGAGTGCGTCACGAAGTGGACGGTCGATCCGTCGGGGCACGCGCGTAGGGCATCGGGAATCGTCGACTCGGCGAGTACGTTGATGGGGAAGTCGCGCGACGGATAGCCCGCGTTGACTACGTGGTAGCCTTCGTCTGTGAGCACGCGTTCGACTTCGGACATCGACCCAGACGTACGTGCCAATCCGTGCAGCAGGATCACGCAGTCCTGGCTCGATGCTGGAGCGGCAGAGAGGAGGGCGAGCAGGAGGAGTGAGCGGAGCACAGCAGGAGAGTCGGTCAGGTGTAGAACGTGCCCGAATAGACGGGCGTGTCCTACGCCGCTCGTTCGGCGCAGTTACGCGTCCGTCGGGACCCTCGCTCGTCGGCGTTGGATTCAAGCCGTTCCACCTTACCACCTCGCTTCATGTCTTCCGCCCGCCGAATCGCACTCGCCACCGCTGCCGCTGCAGCCGCTGCGGGAGGCTACGTGGCGTGGCGCAGCAACCAGGACGACCTGGCTAGGGCTCGGCGCATGGAACAGCGCGACCGCGAGCGCCAGACGATCGGAGAGGGCACCGGTCCGCTATTCTTCCGCCGCTACCAAGTCGACGTCGACGCACCGGATATGTCGGCCCAAGAGTGGATGGCGCTCATTCAGTCCGACCCGCAGCTCTGCACGCCGTCTGAGGTGGCCCGTTTCGAGAAGACGCGAGGAGCGAGCGGCAAACTCCGCGTCGGTGATCGTTTCTACATCCACATCATGGGGCCGTGGGACGGTCCGGTCGAGGTGACGTGCGTCACGCCGACGACGTTCGAGTTGGCGACGCTCGACGACCACATGGAGGCCGGGCGGATCATCTTCGAGGTCGTCGACCGCCCCGGCGATGCTTCGGGGCTTCGGTTTCGCATCTACTCGCGTGCGCGTAGCCACACGAGGGCCGTCGATCTCGCATACCGCTGGGCACCTGCTGCGCGAGGCGGGCAGACCTACATGTGGACGCGGTTCTGCAGCGAAGCCGCTCGCCTTGCCTCACCCGCGCCTCCTCAACCGGTCGATGTGCGCACGTTCGAGGCGCCGTACGCCGACCCGATGACAACGCGCGACGCCGCTGAAATGGCACCGCACCAGGGTACGCTCGCCGATCTCGCTGCCCGCGCGCTCAACTTTGACGACGATGCTTCGTCCGATGCGCCGCCGACAGACTGGAACCACGACGACGACCGTACCTACCTCGTCTCTGAACCC
>CAXBBB010000665.1:0-2063 GCA_963973615.1 uncultured Rhodothermales bacterium
ATCCGCGTCGTAGCGCGGAAAGACGTGCCGGGCATCCGGGCACGGCCTTTGCGCTAAGCGGGTATGTAGGAACCGGCTTCCCCTTGCCGGACAGGTGCGGTTTGCGCCTAGATTCCGAGATCCCTCCCCCGTCCCCTATGTCCGGTCCCGTTCTGATCGCCATCGCGATGGCGCTGCTGACGCTCTGCATCGGCGCCGTCGGCGGCTACTACTACTTCCGCGCCCGCTTCTTCGACGAAGAAGGCCGCGCCGCCGGTGCTCCCCCGCCCGTCGACGCCCACACACTGACCCATCGCAAAAACGCCGAGGTCGAATCGGTCGAAGTCCAGGTCGACGCTGTACGAGATACCCTCGCCGACCATCGCGAGGCACTCAAAGCCGCCTTAGGGGACGAATGGCCCCGCTTGGATGCGCACTTGTTGCGCTTGAGCGATGCGCTCCAACAGGCTGTCGATACCGCTCACAGCCGCGAGGAGAAGCTCTTAAAAACCGAAGCCGTCGTACGCAGCGAAGACGAGCGTGCGACCGAGCGTCGCGCGAAATATGCCGCCGACCTCACCTCATTCCGCGAGCAGGAAGGCACGCTGACCTCTCGGCGAGCCGCGTTGCTCAGCGAACGAACTCGCCTAGATGCTGCCCTCGCCGCGCAGAAGGCCAAATCTGTTGCCGACCTACACGCCGTTCGTCAGACGCTCGCCGAAACGCGAATGCAGGTCGATTCGCTCTCCCAGGAGCGAGACCGTCTCACTTCAGAACTCGTCAACACGCAGTTCGCCCTCTCGGATGAACAGAAACAGCACGTAGCAAGGCAGTCCGAATGCGACGGCCTCGCCGCCGATCTGCGCCGCGTCCAGGCGCGCCGCGATGCGGTGCAGACCGACTACGACGTACTTCTCGCGACACACGATTCGCTACTCGCGCAACACGACGTCGCCACGATCTCGCTCGACCAGACGACCGAAGCGCTCGCCGATCTGACCGCTCAGCACGAGCAGTTGACGAAGCAGCATCACTCGCTCGAAACTGCGTTTGCCGACCTCGAAGACAGATACGAATCCCAAACGCAGGCGCTGGAAGCCAACTCGTCCCTCCTAACCGAGGTGGAATCCGAGCGCGATGCGCGAGTGGCCGAACTGGAAGCGGCTCGAACCGAATACCACGAGTTGACCGAGCAGCACGACGACCTCGCCGACCGTTTCGATGCACTCAATGTCGAACACGAAGCCGCCCGCGCACGCCTCGCGACCCTGACCGCACAGCACGAAACCACGACGCAACAACTGGAATCGGCTCAGCAGACGATTCAGCAACTGGAAGCCGAACGCGATGAGACGGAAGGACAGTTGGAAGCCGAACGTGCGCGCCTTGCCGAGCAGACGACCGAGCGCGAGGAGGCCGAGCAGCGGCAGCAAGAAGCCGAAACGCGCGTTGCCGCCCTCACCGACGAACTCGACGAGCGAAGGGCGCTCCTACTCGAAGCCGAGCGGATGTTGGAGCAGGCCAGAGAAACCGCCGACGAACACGAGCGCACGCTGACCCAATCTGCTGATGCACTCGCCACGATCACGACCGAGCGCAACGCCTTGCGCGACGCCCTGGAAGGCGAGCGCCAAACCAGCCAGGAGCACGCCGCGCAGATCGATACACTCACCGATGAGGTGGACGCGCTTCGGGAAACGACCAGTGAGGCCCAACAGCGATTCGATGCAGAACGTCAGTCGCTCGTAGACGAGTTGGAAGCCGCCCGAAGCGAAACGGAGGCGATCACGGTAGAGCGGGATGCCATCCATGACCAAGTCGCCACGCTCCGCAGCGACTTCGCCCAGGCACGCGCCGAAGCGCTTCAAATCGCTCTTGACCGTACAGACGATTCGGACGAGGAAATCGACGCGATACGAGCCGAGCGCGATACCGCTATCCACGAACGCGACGTCGCCCGCGACGCCCTGAAAATCGCTGAGGCCAGCGCTGACGCACACAGCGACATTGATCAGGCCCTTACAGACGCGCAAGAGGAAGCCACCCGACTCCGAGACGAGCGCGCCGACCTCGAAGCGCGGCTC
>CAXBBB010000666.1:0-2050 GCA_963973615.1 uncultured Rhodothermales bacterium
CCGCCACGGCGTCGTCGGTATCGTCTGGGTTGAGGCAGGTTTTGTAGAACTGCGTGGTGTAGTAGCCGTTGTTCAGGTCGGTCCAGACTACGCTTCCGTCACCGACGGCATTGACGTTATCGGTTCGCTGAATTCCCCCGTCATCGCCTGAGATGAACTCGTTGGGATTAGTCGGATGCCACGCGAACGAGTGCTGGTCCGGGTGGTGGACGGGGTACTTGGCGAACGGGTTGGTCGAGGCGGTAGCCGGGTTGTAGCCGCCGATCCACGTGTTGGTCGTAGAAGCTGCGTCAGCCCCAACATCGAGCCGCCACAGGCTCACGCCACCCAGAATGACGACGTTGTTGTTGGTCGGCTGTACGGTCACGTACATGTCGTAGCCACCCTGGGTATTGTAGGTGCCCGTAGATCCGCCCCGCTGGGGGCGCGCTGCGGAGAAGTCCGTCCACGTTCCTCCGGAGCACAGCGTGGCGGCGTTGGCAGCGCTACGCCGCAGGAGATCTCCGTTCTGGCTGACGACCCAGAGCTGAGTCTCGTCGCCGCTGATGCCCAGTTCGAGCCGTCCGAAGTTCGTGCCGCTGAGGGGAAACGTCGGGCTGACGTCGGTCCAGGTAGTCCCATCGGTAGAGCAGAAGACTCCTCGTTGCGTACCGGACGAGTGAAGTCCGGCAAACAGGGTACCTGTGGACGTGACGAGCACGTCGGCAGCGCCGGTGCTGAGCGAACCCGTAGAGGTGGTCGACCGAGAGAGTACGTTGGAGAACGTAGCGAACCCGTCCGTACTGCGAAGAATGTTGCCCCCTGCGGCGGCGTAGACCTCCTGCTGCGCCAAGTTGGAGGGGTCTATGACCACTTCGGAAGTGTAATCGAAGAAGCCGTCGAACGCTTCCTGTGAGCCGATCTGGGTTGATGCGATGACAGCCCATGAGAGACCACCATCGGTGGAGCGGTACAGTCCGTGGCCTCGGTACGGGGCACCAGGCCCGCCCGAAGAGTTACCGCTAAACTCGCCTACAGCGGCATAGAAGTTCGCGGTCTGTCCTGCGCGCGTGTCCTGCACGATGTCCGTGATGGAAGGGCGGTTGGTGTTGCCGAACACGAACGTCCAACTAGCTCCTCCATCGGTGGAGCGATAGACGCCGCCCGAGATGCCGCCTGCCAGAAGCGTGTTGCCTGTCACGTCACTGACGTCGCGGACCAGACCGCGCGTGCGGCCTCCCACGTTGAACGGGCCGCGCTGTGTCCACATCGAAACGCGCTGCTTACCGCTGCCGTGATCGCGGACAGGCAGACCCTGGGCGAAGGCAATCTCCTGTTGATAAATGGTCGACGGGATCTCGCCGGTAGCAGGGTCGTGAAGGCGCATCCACTCCCAAAGCGCGCGTGCCTCGGGATCGTCCTCAGAGCCTATCGAGGCGCGCTCTTCTCGCTGAGCTTTATACATTTCCGCGATGGGATCGGAAGGCTGGACGGGCCAGAGCGCCCACGTAAGGGCGACGAGTACGAACGAGAGCGCGCCCAAGAGAGCATAGCGGTGGTTCATGGAGATGGGGGGAGAGTCGAGCCGCTAATCCGGCTTGGCATTGTGAGAAAAGGCTCGGAATGGAGCGAGCTAGTAGTGCTCTTGTAGAGGGGTGGATAGTTCACATTATAGGGTTAGCTAAGACCAAATAACAGGAGAGTTAGCGTGCATCCCGACTGTGACGCACAGAGCTCGGAGAGGTGAACAGCATTAGAGACGTCGGCGGCTGTTGCTACCCTGCCAGCGCGCCGACCATGTCGCGGGTGTAGGTGCGTGCCGTGTCGACGAGGACGGCCATGTCGGGGCCGAGTTTGGGGATTACGAGGATTAGCAGCACCATCCCAACGCCCAGCTTCAAGATGAACGAGAGCGAGAACACGTCGGCTTGAGGCGACGTGCGGGCGTAGACGGCTAGAACGAGATCGACCGTAAATAGGGTCACCATGAACGGCGCGGCGAGTCGGATGGCGGTCTCGAACAGCATCCCCATCCACGACAGCAAGAGCGGCCCGGCGGCAGCGATTCCCG
>CAXBBB010000667.1:0-2050 GCA_963973615.1 uncultured Rhodothermales bacterium
CGAGGACGCCCATCTCGCGGTTGGTCTTTTCCGAGTACTCGTAGAGGTTCATCGACGAGAGGATGAGCCGGTGCTCGTTGTAATAGCACTTGGCGTGCAGGTGCTGGTAGTAGTAGAGCGTCAGGTGATCGAGCGTGCCGAGAGTTGTACGCTGAGTGCTCGTCAGCTCGTTTTTGCCGTAGAGTAGTGTGATGGCGACGCCGCGGGCGTCGGCGTCGGCGAGGCGGTCGGCGAAGTTGGGCGAGAGCTTGAGGTAGGGCGTAACGAGCACGAGCTGCTCGGCGGCATCGCGGGTGAGGTGTTCGAGGTCGGCAGCGACGCCAGACGTGGTGAGAAAGCGCATTCGGGGAGTCAGAGCGGGTTGACGCGCATCAGGAGGCGCCGGATGAGTCAGGGTCGGCGTCGGTGGGCGTCCATCCGACGCGGTCGGCCCACAGGTCGAGCAGGCGTTCGATGGTGCCGGGCAGTTCGGCGACCTCGCGCTCGAAGTCGCTGATGCGCGCGGCTCCGCTGGAATAGCCCAAGCGCTGAGCGAACTCGGTCTGGTTTTCGCGCACGTGTTTACGGAGTGCACGAATGCGCGCTCCGGTCCACTGGATCGAGGGGGGCAGAGTCATCATGGGGTCGAGTCGGGAAGGAGTGCAGGCGTACCGGCGAGGCCGGGAGAGAGTTCGTCGGGGGCCGGCGGGAACGCATCGCTCCTCCCCTGCCCTACCGCGCGTGTGATCCGGGACGAGCGGCGGCGTAGTAGTACGGCGCGGCGATGGACTCCCACAGGCGGACGCCTCCGGCATAAGCGGTGACGCTGATCTGATCAGGAGCGGGAGTCCCGGGCGGTGGCGCGGGCAGGTCGAGCACGAGCGTCGGTCTGGGCCGCCGTGCGAGGGCAGGCGGGCCGAATAGCTGGCGGTAGAGCGTGCGGACGTTGGGATTGTGTGGCATGAGATCGGGAGAAGTGCCCCTCCCCCGCCGTCGGAGCGAGAGAAGGGGTGAGCGGCAAGGTCAGGAGATGCGGAGGTGGTGCCCGGCTTCGCCGAAGCGGGCGACGGCTAGGGCTTCGGGGTCGTCGGCTTTGAGGGCGTCGGAGAGTTCTCGCTTGTCGACGCTAGTGGTGCGGCGGAGAAAGCGTTCGGGGAGGTCCTCCTCGTCGGCGAGTAGCTCGACGGGGCGAGCTGAGTTGCGGCGGACGCTGACGATGCCTAGCGGCGTGTCGTGGCGAGTCTCCTCGCGCGCAAGCATGGCGGCGAGCATCCGCTCCTCCACCCTATCGGCGCTCCGGGCGTTACTGCGTGACCTTCGGTTGCGTTTGGCGTGGTCGGAGAGCCGGTCGGCGATGGCCTTGGTGCCGTTGGCACTTGCGCGAAGGCGCTGGATGACGGCGACGTTGCGCTTCGCGGACCTTCGGTTTCCAGCCATCTTGTCCGAGCGCATGTCGAGCAGGTCGGCATAGTCGGCCTCCATCTCTTCGGTGATCTCGCCTCCGCTGGCGATCAGTTCGGCTTCGAGGGCTTCGAGGCGGGCGTTGATGGCGTGCAGGGCGAGCGGCGCAGGGGCTGGGCCATGGTCAGTCATTTTGGGCATGGGTTCGGTGTGTGGGTGAGTCGTGAGGGTAGATCAGTCAGGCCAGACGTGCGCGGAGTCGTGCGAGGCGCCGCATCGAGCACAGGTCCACGCGGGCGGGGCGCAGTCGATTTCGTCATAGCGTTTGGCGGCGATCTCGTCGGGGTCGGTTACGCGCTCGTAGACGGGCCAGTGCTCGGCACCGCCCGTGTCGGTGCGCCACGAGGTGCGGTAGTAGCGCGCGGGCGATCAGGGCGCGGCCTTGGTGACAGGCGAGATAGGCGAGAGCGCGGGCCGAGCGGTAGACGCAGCGGAGCGCGTATGCTAGAGATGCGCGATAGGTGGCGAAGTGGGCGCGCATCCGGCGTGCGGCGCGGTGGGCGCGCTTCATGATGCGGGCGAGGTGGTGGCGCTGTCGGGCGGGCATGAGATCGGGGGGGTGAATGTGCCCTACCCGGTGCGCTGGTCAGGCGCGCGGGTAGGTCTGATT
>CAXBBB010000668.1:0-2049 GCA_963973615.1 uncultured Rhodothermales bacterium
ATGCAAAGCCTGCTCGCCCGCCGCAAGCCCGCCAACGTCACCCACATCGGAGGTGCTGCATGAGTACGACCACAGAACACGTGCTGCCCTGCCAGGTCTGCGGCAGCTTTCCGCACCTCACCTATCACGACGAGTTCGATGTGTGGACGGCTGACTGTCATCCCGACTCGAAAACCGCCGATTGCTCATCCGCGACCAAGCCGCTCGAATACGATCTGCAAACGTGCGAGATCGAGCCGAAGAACCGCGCCCTGATGAGTTGGAATCTCAGGCAGGTATTGCCGCCAGAACTGATTCTCGCCCTCGGCCTCGCGTCCTATTACCTCTACAAGATCGTTGACTCTGAGGCGATGCGGTACCCGAAATCAAACAGCCGAGATAGGCTGATCGCGCTGGCCCGTTTGGGCAAGCCGAAGCTCGACGCCGCCTATAACGCGGTAGGGGACTTGGTCGACATCATCGACCCATCGCTTGAAGGAATCAGCGCAGAGCGGGAGGGATTGCTATGACCGCCAGAGTAGGCCACGCTCCGCTCGTCGTACTCGGCCCCGACCAGTGCCCCGATGTGACGACAGCCGCCTGGGACATTGAAACGTGTCCGCTCCCCGAAGAGGGCTACTCGTCAGTCCAGAAGGTGAGGCTCGAAAAGCTGTCCGACGCCGAGATGCGCCGCAATCCCGACTCCGACCCGGAGGAGGTGGACCGCCGCGTCCGCTCGGTCACCGCGACGCTCGGCTGGATCTGCTGCCTGTCCGTACACGTCCGCGCGCATACGGGCCAGTCGCACACGTTCAGCTATTCCGCTTCATCGCCCGATGAAGAGAGCAGCCTGATTCAGCAGTTCTGGATGTACGCCGAACGCGCGCCGATCCACACCTGGCTGACGTTCAACGGCAAGTTCTTCGACGTTCGCTTCCTGCTCCAACGCTCGGCCCATCACGGCATCCCGCCGCTCAACCGCGACGTCATCCAGGACCACAAGTATCGGCACACGCCGCACTGCGACCTGTCCTACTTCTACGATCGGCTCGGCCTGGCCGACGTGTGCGAGTTGCTCGGCGTCGAGACGCCCAAAGAAGGCTCCGTCACCGCCTCGACCGTCTGGAAGGCCGTCGAGGAAGGCCGCATCGACGAAGTCGTCGAATACTGCGAGCGCGACGTCGTCGCCACAATGGAATGCTACCTAAAAACACCCTTTATCTCCTGATCCCATGACCTTAGACGACTTTCTCGAACGTACCGAGCCGATCCGCAACCAGGCGAAACGCGACGACGACAGCTATGTCTTTTGCTACTTCTCGCGCGAGCAGGACAAGTACATCGGCGAACACCGCATGGACGCGGGTGATGCGCTGATCGTGATTAGCAAACTGATCCAAGACTTCAACCTCGACCCCGAAATCGTCGCGGCGATGGACCCGTAAACCGTTCACCCGCGAAACGTCGCCCGCTTCGGCGGGGACGTCGCCTCGGCGTGGTTGCCGGGGCCTGACGAGCAGCCCCAACCTCATGCAGGACTCCCTTTTTCCCGAAGACGCGAACGCGACGATCACCCAGCGCTCGACGCCTGACCGTCAGCCCGTCGCCCGCGACCAGGACGAGGCCGACAAGACGTCCGGCATCGAGTGCCCGGTATGCGGATCGGGTACCCGCGTGAGCAGGACGCTCAACTACGTCTCGTTCATCGTCCGAGAGCGGATCTGCCGGAAAAAGACCTGCCGCCACTTCTTCAAGACGACAGAGACCATAGATGCCGATTATCGAACAGATTGAGTCGCTAGAGGAGCGCGTGAGCGCCATCCTCGCCGAACTCCAGTTGCCCACCGATGCCACTCCGCGCCTCACCCGCGCCCTGATCGAAGGCATCATCCAGACGCTCGACAGCTACAGCCTCACCGACCTGGCCAGCGAGGACATCGCTCAACTGCTCGAACCCGTAATCGAGCGCATCTGGCCCGAATGGGAAGGCGAGTTTCAGCGCTCGATCTCGACCGGCATCCGCGACCTCGTCCGCAACGCCCTGCGCATGCGGCCCGACCGCATCATCGT
>CAXBBB010000669.1:0-2048 GCA_963973615.1 uncultured Rhodothermales bacterium
GAGGATCTGCTTGATCGCAGACTTGATCTCGGCGCGGGCGTCCTCATTCTCTGCCAGAAAGACCTTGACCGAGTCGCGACCCTGACCAATTTTGGTCTCGCCGTACGAGTACCACGAACCCGCCTTGGTGATGATCTCGTGCTCGACGCCCAGATCGATCAACTCGCCCGCCGACGAGATGCCTTCGCCATAGATAATGTCGAACTCAACCTGCTTGAACGGCGGGGCGATCTTGTTCTTGACGACCTTGACGCGCGTCCGGTTGCCCGTCACGTCCGTGCCGTCCTTGATCGCGCCGATGCGGCGGATGTCCATGCGGACCGACGAGTAGAACTTGAGCGCGCGTCCGCCCGTCGTGACTTCGGGACTGCCGTAGACGACGCCGATCTTCTCGCGGATCTGGTTGATGAATACGAGCGCCGTCTTGGTGCGGTTGAGCGTGCCCGTCAGCTTGCGCAGCGCCTGGCTCATCAGGCGAGCCTGCAGACCGACGTGGCTCGAACCCATGTCGCCTTCGATCTCGGCCTTGGGCACCAGCGCGGCGACCGAGTCGATCACGATGATGTCGAGCGCGCCACTGCGGACGAGCGTTTCGCAGATCATCAGCGCCTGCTCGCCCGTGTCGGGCTGCGCGACGAGCAAGTCGCCGATATTGACGCCCAGCTTCTCGGCGTAGGTGGAGTCGAATGCGTGCTCGGCGTCGATGAAGGCAGCCGTTCCGCCCTCGCGCTGCGCCTCGGCGATGATGTGCGTGGCGAGCGTCGTCTTACCCGACGACTCGGGGCCGTAGATCTCCGTCACCCTCCCGCGCGGCACGCCACCGGCGCCCAACGCGGAGTCGAGCAGCAGCGAGCCGGTCGAGATGGTTTCGATGGCCATTGGACGCGCTTCGCCCAGGCGCATGATCGAGCCTTTGCCGTGGGCTTTTTCGATCTGCTTGAGCGCAACGTCGAGCGCTTTGAGTTTGGCGGCGGATTCTTTCGAGTCGGACATGATTCCGTTGGTTGGGTATGGGTGAGTCGCCTGGATCGGCGGGCGGCGAACAGCCCGCCAGATGCGTGTGAATCGAGGATACCGAAGCGTAGCGTCAGCGTTATGTCACAGGCCGAACTGTCTTTCGGCAAAAGACTTGAGCGAAACGATTTTTGTCTCGATTTCCCTACAATCTTTTAGACACAGGTCATTCTCGAATATAACCTTTTGGCCGGAATAAAGTCTGCCCTACCCTCGGCCCCACCTGCGTCATACCCTGCGAAAACAGCAGCTTGCGTGGGGCTATCTTTTTTCTCCCGACACAAAAAAGCCTGCCGAATCTCGAAGCTTCGGCAGGCGTGCGCTGTACATTGAACACATTGGCAACAGGTCACGGAAACGCTTCGTGTCCGCTATTGAGCACGCGCCAGGCGATGTACAGTGCATAGGTGGCACTCAGGTCCTTGTTGGTCCGCCGGTCGTCGGTGAACAGGAAGCGTCGTGCAAAGCTGCGCTGGGCGTCTGCATACCCGACGTAGACCAGACCGACGGGCTTGTCGTCGGAGCCTCCACCCGGTCCTGCGATTCCGGTCGTCGAGAGCGCGATGTCACTCGACAGCTGTCTGCGCGCACCGACGACCATCGCAGCGGCAACTTCGGCGCTGACGGCTCCCGCATTTCCGAGCGACGATTCGGGGACGCCCAGCAGGTCGCGCTTGATGTAGTTGCCGTACGCCACCATGCCACCGTTGAAGTAGCGCGACGAGCCGGGGGCGTTGGTGATGCGGTCGGCCAGGTGCCCCCCCGTACAGCTTTCTGCCGTTGCGATCGTAAGACCGCGCAGTGCCAGTTGCTCGCCTAAGACGCCTTCGAGCGATTCCTCATCGGCGCCATAGATGTACTTGCGAGCGCGCTTTCTGATGAAGGCCTCGAAGGGATCTAGCCGCCCGTTGGCATCGTCGCCCAGCGCCGTGATCCGCAAGCGGACCCCACGTGTCGACGGAAGGAAGGCGAGGCGGAGTCCATCGGTCAGCCAGCGGCTCAGATCACCCAGTTGCTGCGACAGGTGGGTCTCG
>CAXBBB010000670.1:0-2040 GCA_963973615.1 uncultured Rhodothermales bacterium
GATCGCGTTCATCAGCGTGCTCTTTCCGGCGTTCGTATAGCCGACCAGGGCGAATCGCGCGTACTCCTCACGGCCTTTGCGCTGCGTCGTCCGCTGCCGGTCGATTTTGTCCAGCCGTTCGCGCAGCAGCGACATGCGCGTGCCGATCAAGCGACGGTCCGTTTCGATCTGCGACTCGCCCGGCCCCTTGAAGCCGATTCCGCCTTTTTGCCGCGAAAGGTGCGTCCACTGCCGTGTGAGGCGCGTGCGGACGTAGTCGAGTTGGGCCAGTTCGACCTGCGTTTTGGCCGTCGACGAGCGGGCGCGCGTGGCGAAGATGTCTAGGATCAGACCGCTGCGGTCGACCAGCTTGCACTCGACTTTACGCTCGAGATTACGCAGCTGAATCGGCGACAGGTCGTCATCGAAGATGACCAAATCGGCTTTGTGAAACTCGACGGCCTCCTTGAGCTCATCGACTTTTCCAGAGCCGATATACGTGCTGCTGTGCGGCTTGGCGAGGTTCTGCGTCATGCGCTCGCACACGTCGGCTCCGGCGGGATCGGCCAACTGAGCCAGTTCGTCGAGCGAGTCTTCGATATCGTAGCGCGTTTCGCCCGGAAGGAGGACGCCTACGAGGATGGCGCGTTCGCGCGCGTTGGGATTGGGTTCGTACAAACGAAGCGTGGTTTATTCGCCTTTTAGAACGTACCGACTGTCCGCAAGTTGCCCCGATTCCGCACCCTCTGCGTCGGAAACACGCAGCCGAGCAGGAGACAAAAGGGTAGTTTGTCGGCTTGCACTGATACTTCCGCTCTATGGCTCGCCGCTGGTTCTCAACTCGACAAGATCAAGGCGATTGGGGCGCTCCGATTACCTGGCAGGGCTGGGCGGTCGTACTGCTCTGGCTCGGCACCGTCCTGTTCGGTGGACTGCGCTGGGCCAATGGAGGGATGTCGACCGACAGCTTCTCGCTCGTCTTCATCATCGCGTCACTGCTAGCAGTGACGGCGTACTGGTTCAAAGGCGCACGCCACCGCTAGCAGGACAAAGCGGTTAACTGGTCGGGTTGCCACCAGTCGAGCCAAACACTTCGCCCGTCGTGTAGCCGCTCTCCTGCGTGGCAAGGAAAACGAACATGGGCGCGATCTCGGCAGGCTGTCCAGGGCGTCCAAATGGAACGCTGGAGCCGAACTCTTCGATCTTGTCTTGCGGCTGACCGCCCGATGGCTGGAGCGGCGTCCAAAACGGCCCCGGCGCAACGGCGTTGACGCGAATGCCTTTGTCGGCGAGCTGCTTGGCGAGTGCCTTGGTGAATCCGATAATCGCCCACTTGGTCGAGGCATAATCGACTAGCCCTGGCGACGGTTTGGATCCCTGAATCGAAGTCACGTTGATGATCGATCCGCCCGGCGGTAGGTGGGGAATGGCGGCTTTGGAGAGCCAGAACATCGCGTAGACGTTTGTTTTGTACGTCTGGTCGAACTGCTCCGTCGTGATGTCGAGAATGTCTTCGGTGTAGACTTGCTTGCCCGCGTTGATGACGATCACGTCGAGTCCGTCCATCTCGTTACGTGCATCGGCGACGAGCTTCTCGCAGAAGGACTCATCGGTCAGATCGCCAGGGAGACGAATGACGGTGCCGCCCTCGCCTTCGATCAAGTCGACGAGCGATTGCGCATCCTTGGACTCGGCATCGAGATAGTTGATGGCGACCGTCGCCCCTTCGCGCGCATATGCGATGGCTGTTGCACGTCCGATGCCACTGTCTCCGCCTGTGATGAGTGCCTTGCGACCTTTCATCCGGCCCAACCCTTTATAGCTGGTCTCACCGTGATCGGGACGCGGATCCATCTCCTCAATCGAACCCGGAGCCTCTTGCGGCTGACGCGGAAACGGCGGGCGCGGATACTGCGTGAGTGGATTCTGGATGTCGTACTGGTTCTCGGTAGCCATAGAAATAGAGTCGGTTGGTGAACGGCTCCTACCTCTGCGTTACGTCAGTCGATTCGCTGCTTTGTTCGTAGCTCGTGACGAAGGCTTCCGTTACGAGGGAGCGAC
>CAXBBB010000671.1:0-2034 GCA_963973615.1 uncultured Rhodothermales bacterium
GAGGCCATGCGGCAGCGCTCGCCTGGGCGCGTCATCGGCCGAGAAATGATGGTCGAGCACTTGCACCCAATGCCCGCCGGGTTCTTTGCGATCGCCGACGCGTTTTACGACTCGCTACTCTCGCGTCCCCCTGCGGCCGATCCGCAACTGGTATCCGAGGACATCGCCCGAACTGAGTCGCTCCTCACACCCGTCGATTCGCTCGTCGGTCGTTACCGCGTGCTGCAACTCACGTCGGTGTGGCCATTTGAGCCCATCGGGACGCGCAAGCCGTACCTCGATACGCTGCTCCTGCGCACGCCTATCGATTCGATCGCGAGTCGTCTGTTTCAACGGGACGTGTCGTGGGCAGAAGCCAACGAAGAGCAGCGTTTGTATTTCGTGCGGGAGGGCGACGACCGATCAGCGTTGCAGGCTGCACTGGCGCGGGCTCAGGAATACCCGTTCGATGACTCAGGGTACCTCGCTGCTGGAAGCGCCTTCGTCAGCCTCGGGCGTCTAAGAGAAGCGGAGACCTACTATCGAGCGGCACTGGATCGACGTTCGTCGAGCAATGGCTTTATGATGATTGGAAGTATTTATCTTGAAGAAGGATACGTCCAAAGGGCATTAGACCCTCTTAAGAGATCACTTGAACTCAACGCCGGAAACGTACAAGCCCGATACAACCTCGCGGGTGCTCTTGCGCTGACAGGTCAACTCCAAGAGGCTCGATCTGAAGCCGAAACCGTGTTAAAAGCGGTTCCGGGGCACATTGGTGCACGGAATCTCCTGGCTCAGCTTCCCCCCGCTTCACCGACTGTGCAGTAGCTTTCTCAATTCAAGCACTCGACTACCTCTCCTATATGCCTATCCGAACGCGCATTCTCATCCGCTCGACGCTCACCGCTTTCACCTTGCTAGGTCTTGCGCTCGTAGGATTCTACTTTGCCGACCGAGAAGAGGACGCGTCACAGCCCATGACCCAACTGGCGCTACCGCCCGTCAAATCGGTTGATTACGTTCCCGTCGAACGGGATCGCTACGGCTTCAACATCGCCGAATCGGACGTGTCGTCGTACCGCGTTCAATCGGGGGATAACTACGCCGGACTCCTGATCGGATGGGGGTTAGATGGAGAGGCGCGATTGGCATTTCAGGATGCGCTAATGGCGCACGACGACGCCGGTCTCCGCGCTGGGCGTACGATCCAGGTCTACCAAAAGGATGGAATGCTGGAACGTATCGCCTTCGACCTGGACGGCGAACGGTATTTGGTGGCTCACGCGGAGTCTGCCTCCGTTCGCACGTTTCGCCGTCCGTCGACCATCGTGCAGAAATCGTTCGAGGCGCGCATCGAAGGCTCGCTCTATGGCACACTGACCAATGCCGATGCGCCTGCCGAGTTGGCGATGCTGCTGGCCGAGGCGTTTGAGACCAAAATCGACTTTTACCGCCTGCAGCCCGGCGATGTGATCAAGATCGTGTACGACGAGCGGCAGGTCGAAGGCGAAGCGGTTGGCGTGACGCGCCTGTCGGCAGCCGAGATGTCGCATGGCGGGGTGGTCTATGACGCGTTTTGGTTCGAAGGGGAGGAGAGCATCGGCTACTTCAACGGACGCGGTGAAAGCCTGAACGGTGGCTTCCTTAAATCGCCTGTTCCGTTCTCGCGGTTGACATCTGGCTTCACGATGCGTCGTTTCCATCCCGTCCAGCGCCGCTGGAAAGCCCACCTGGGAACGGACTACGCTGCTCCACGCGGCACTCCGATCTTAGCCGTCGGCGACGGAGTTGTGACTCAAGCGAGTCGAACGCGCGGCAACGGCAACTACGTCAAGATCCGCCACACGGGGACGTACCAGACCCAGTATCTCCACATGTCGCGCTTCGCAGAAGGCATCAAGCCCGGCACGCGCGTAATTCAGGGCCAAACCATCGGCTACGTCGGCTCGACCGGCCTGGCAACTGGCCCGCACGTCTGCTTCCGCTTCTGGAAAAACGGCGTCCAGGTCGACCACCGCGAAGAAGCAGGCCCGCCGCCCACCCCCGTAGCGG
>CAXBBB010000672.1:0-2030 GCA_963973615.1 uncultured Rhodothermales bacterium
GCCCAGGTACTGCGAGATGCGTATCCCTACGCTTTTGTCGAGGGAGCCGAGCGGTATCCCGGTGCTCCACGTCTCGACCTCCACGAGGTCGGCGAGCAGTCGTTCGTCGTCGACAGCCGGTATCCATCGGGGGCGAGCGTTCGCATCGTCCCCATTCCCGCATTCCACGGCGAACTGCCGATTCTCGGTTTTCGCATCGGCGCGACAGCCTATCTGACCGACGTGAGCCGTATTCCCGATGCGTCGTACGACTTGGTCGCAGGCGTCGACACGCTCGTCATCAGCGCCCTGCGATCCGAGCCCCACCGGACGCACTTCACGTTTGAGCAGGCGATTGAGGCGGCGCAGCGCATCGGCGCTCGGCAGACGGCTTTTACCCACATCAGTCACAACGCGAGCCACGCCGAGATTGCCGCTCTCACGCCGACCGGCATCGCGCCGGGATACGACGGTCTCGTACTAACGGACAATGGAGGGCACTGCTGAGGCAGCTGAGGGGTGACAGGGAAAGCACTCTCGCCCACCCGTCGTCTTTCTATGTACCACTGGCTCTGGACCGTGCTGGGAATCGGCGTGATAATCGTCGTATCGCTCGAAGTGTTTGGCACGACGACGCAGTCAGGGTTCGCACCGCTGACCCGGTGGTTTGCGCGCAGCATGCGCACCGTTATGTCCAAACTGCACCGAATGGCGGTGCCCTCGCTCAAGGGTAAGCTGGGCGTCGTGGTTACGATGGCGATGGTCGGCGTCTGGATCGCCTGGACGTGGATCGGCTGGACGTTGGTATTTATGGGCGCCGAAGATGCCGTGATTCACTCTGACTCGGGCAACCCGGCCGGGGTGTGGGATCGCATCTACTTCGCAGGGTTCGTGTTCTCGACGCTCGGAATCGGTGGACTGGAGCCGGGCGGTACGTTCTGGCAAATGATGACCGCGCTTGCCGCTACATTGGGTTTTTTCCTCGTCACGTTCAGCATCTCCTTCCTCGTCCCCCTCGTTCAGTCGGCGATGTTCAAGTGGAACCTCGCGCTCAACCTGCACCGCATGTTGCCCTCGCCCGAGTCTGCGGTAGTCGAGGCGTGGAACGGGACGTCGGTAGCGTCGCTGCAAACATACCTCGAAGGCGTCGCCGATAAGATCACGCAGTTGGAGCACAGCCTACGTCTCTATCCCGTGTTGTGGGACTTCCGTAACCAGAGTCATTTGGCGCACGTCGTGTTGGGGCTGACTCGGCTGCTTGCCGAATGCGGACTGGCCGAGGGCAGCGTCGACAGCGGAACGGTGCGGCACGTGCGGCGCGCACTGGCAGGCGCCCAGATGAAGCTGATGGAACTCGCCGAAGTCGACGGGAGCAACTGCGACGTGCCGCCGCCTCCCAACCTGATGGCACTCGAGCATGCCGGACTCCCCATCGCTCGCCGCGAGGTCTTTCTGGCTACCGTCGCCCGCCACGCCGAACCGCGCCGTCGCTGGCACGCGCTGATGTCCGCCGAAGGCATCGAGTGGGAGCTGATCCGCCACACCGATCACGTTGACCTGATTGCGCGGTAGGGACGCGGTTTTAGACAGCGCTTATAACCTGCATTCCGCATGCTCGCGTCTTTCGCTGCATCACTCAGTGTGCAAATCCGACGGACTGCACCTCTACGACTTCGTCTACTTCCACCGAAGGCAGCGTAAAGTAAAACGTCGTTCCACCCAGCGGACTGTCTTCGATCCCGCACGTGCCGCCTAGCCGCTCGATGATCTGACGGACGATAGCGAGGCCTAACCCGTGCCCTTCGATCCCGCCCGCATGCAGACGAGCGAAGGGCACGAACAGCCGGTCGCGGTCCGCATGGTCGATTCCCGCTCCGTTGTCCTGCACCCAGAACCGCGTCTGTCCGTCGCCAGGAGCGTCGGCGCCTAGGACGACGCGCGGCGGTGATCCTCCATATTTGAGTGCATTCGAGACGTAGTTGACCCACACCTCCTCGACCCACGGCGCGTGCCCCAAGACCTGGGGCCACGTGGACGTCGTCTTGACGTAT
>CAXBBB010000673.1:0-2023 GCA_963973615.1 uncultured Rhodothermales bacterium
CCGAAGCGCACGTGCTGATGACGCTGCCCGCGAACCTGCCCGGCGGGTACCACCGCGATTTGCAACTGACCAAGGAAGCGCTGATGCGCGGAGTCGCCGTAACCGAAGACGTGCTATCGGCCGCAAACGCGCTCATTCCTGACCTTACGTTCGACGCCGAAGCCTGCGCCGCCGCGCTCTCGCCCGAACTCTTCGCGACCGACCGCGCCCTCGAAATGGTGAAGCAGGGCATCCCCTTCCGCGATGCCTACCGGCGCGCCGCGAAAGAAGCAGCCGAGCTGCCCGTCCCAGACGCAGCATCGATCCTAGCAGGCTACACGGCCGAAGGCACGCTCGGCGACCTGCGCCCCGACTACGTCACAAATCGTGTCACCGTACACGAATCGGACTGGTTAGTGGCGCGGACGTGACGGAGTGCGGAGCAGGAGTGGAACTCGATTGACTCTCCGCTCATGCAAAGGCGAACTTCTCGGCCCCGCGATGCGCCTGCCAGTCTCTGCCCTCGTTCTGCTCGTTCTTTCGGCCTGTTCCTCTCCGGCCCTGCTCTACACGCCGACGACGCCTACGGTACCGATCTTCGAGCGGGCCGGTCAGGTCGACGCAACAATCGCGTTGTCAAGCGGAGAGGGCGCGACTGGCAGTGTCGCCGTTTCGCCGATCACGGGCGTGCAGTTACTGGCCTCGGGCGCCCGAATTGACGTGCAGGACGCAGACACACCGGTCTACCAGCGCAGCTATGCCGAAGCGGGCGCCGGTATCTACCTGCCGCTGGCCGACGGCCTGTACTTCACGGCGGCTAGCGGTCTGGGCACCGGATCCCAAAAGGGCAGCGGGCGCATCCGAAGCGTCGAGCCGGGACGACCCTCAGACGGTGGTCTGTGCAAACCCTTCTGCGTTCCCGTCGTCGTCGGAGAAACGTGGACGTATTCGTCGCGGGTGTCCACTGCTTTTGCCTAGGCCGGGATAACGTACCAAGACGACGGCCCGCTGTCCGTAGCCCTCGTCATGCGAGGGACTTCGACCCGGTTCAGCCACCTCGACGCACAGCAGTATGGCACGCTGGACGACGTGCGGCTGACGACGCTCCAGCCGTCTCTCGTCCTGCGGCGCGCTATAGTCCCCGGTCTGAGCGCTCAGATGACGACGGGCGTGCGCTACCAACTCGGCGGCCCCAACCGGTCCTGGCCGTTCTACCACAATACGTTCCGCCTGGGCTTCGGCCTTCACGGTCGGCTGAGCGCGTGGTGACCTCGGCGAGAGCGAAGACGTGACTCGCCATCGCGTATAGGTGACACCCCGGCGCGAGATAGGCGTACGGGCTTTTTCTGACCACGCATTTCCCTTTCGATGCTCCGCTCGCTCCTCGCCGTTGCCGCCCTTTGCGTGCTCCCCACTGCACACGCACAAGACACGCCGCCCCTTGGGTACTACGAACGTGGCGACACCCTCGTGTTCACCTTCGACCCTGCCGACTATGGCATCGACCCGCCTCCGCGCGTCTGGGTAACGGGCGCGTTCCGTAATTGGGACGACTCCACCGCGCCTTCCGAGTGGGACTTGACGCCCCGCGAGGATGGCACGTGGCGATTGGCGATTTTCAACGAGGAGCAGCGCATCGTCGTACCCGGTTCGCCCTTCAAGTTTCGCACGGGCGACGGCATCTGGCGCGACGCTCCTTCGGGCGTGCCCAATGCGCAGGGCGGCAACCTGGTTTACCGGTTTGGCGTCACCTCGCCCCGGCTGCGGGCGCAGATGACCCCCGAGGGCAACGTGCTCGTCTGGCCCACCGGCGACGGGGTCACGCGCCCGACGGAAGCATCCGCCTACCGTATCGAGCTATGGGACGGCACACCCGTCGAAGTCGCCCACGTTGCGCCAGTCGACGCGACCGAGACGCTGCTGCGCCCCGCCGATCCGCTCGACACGCACCACGTCTACTACGCGAGCCTTCCCGGTCAAAATCTGCGCGCCCGCGTTCGCTTCGACCGGCTATGGCGCACACTCGTGTCCGGCAAACCACTCG
>CAXBBB010000674.1:0-2019 GCA_963973615.1 uncultured Rhodothermales bacterium
TCGCTTCGGAATCGTCCGGTTCGAAGAGGTCGCGTTGCATGTGGCTTTGGATTAGGCGCGTTGTGCTTCAGCGAGTGCGTCGCGCAGGGCGAGCGGATCGCGCCAGTCGTAGGCATCTAGTTCGAGCGCCTGCTGGCTCCAGGAAAAGTACAGCCCTTGCGCGTCCGTCCGCAGGTTGCCGATAGACGAAAACGGCATCGGCACGCCGCGCGCCACCTGCCACGCCGACCGAGCGCCAACCAGTGGAGGCGACACAACGAGCTCAACGACACGCGTCTGCAAGCGAAACAGCGCGACGAAAGGGGAGAGGGCGGTGACGAGACCGACGAGTATCCACAGCAGCGCCGGAATCTGCCCCCCTTGCAGCGATTGCGTCATGCCTACCACCATCAGGGGCAGCAGCAGAACCGCCAACGGACCAGCCGATTCGCGAGTCAGCAACATCGCTGGACTCAGAGTGCCCGGATGCTTGCGGCTCTCGAAACTCGGCTGATATCTGCTCGGCTCGTCAGGCGGGATCGCAGCGGGGAGCGTCTCAGATGGCACCCTCGTCCGGGGCGAGGAACGGATACACGAAGTCGTTCGGCGGTGCGAAGTTTTCCTTGATCGACCGAGGACTCGTCCACCGCGTCAGGTTGAGCAGCGATCCGGCTTTGTCGTTGGTGCCCGACGCGCGCGCGCCGCCGAATGGCTGCTGACCGACGACGGCTCCGGTAGGTTTGTCGTTGAGATAGAAGTTGCCCGCAGCATGTACGAGCCGCTCGCTCGCCTGGGCCAGAACGCCGCGCTGCTGAGCGAAGACTGCGCCGGTCAGGGCGTAGGGCGAGGTCTCATCCACGAGCGTCATCGTCTCTTCCCACTGATCGTCTTCGTAGACGTAGATCGTCACGACGGGGCCGAAGATCTCTTCGCGCATCGACTTGAACTGCGGGTTTTCCGTCACGACGACCGTCGGATCGACGAAGTAGCCGACTTCGTCCGAGTAGGTGCCGCCAAACGCGATTCGAGCGTCGGACGATTGCTTGGCGTAGTCGATATAGCTCGCGATGTTGTCGAACGACTTCTTGTCGATCACGGCATTGACGAAGTTACTCATGTCCTCGACCGGACCGACCGTGATGCGGCCCAACTGCTCGCCGACCGATGCTTCGATATCGGCCCACAGCGAACGCGGCACGTAGACGCGCGACGCCGCCGAACACTTCTGTCCCTGATATTCGAACGAGCCGCGAACGATAGCCGTCGCAACCGTTTTGGCATCGGCCGAAGGGTGGGCGAGAATAAAGTCCTTGCCGCCCGTCTCGCCGACAATGCGTGGGTAGGTGCGGTAGTCCGAGATGTTGCGACCGATGGTCTTCCACAGATGCTGGAATGTGCCCGTCGACCCGGTGAAATGGAGTCCAGCCAGGTGCTCGCTGTTCATCACGGGGTCGCCCACGTCGGCACCGTCGCCTGGCAGCAGGTTGATGACGCCCGGCGGCAACCCGGCGGCTTCGAACAGCTCCATGATGTAGTGCGCCGACAGAAGCGCCGTGTTCGACGGCTTCCACAGGACGACGTTGCCCATCATTGCCGGAGCAGCAGGGAGGTTCGCCTGGATCGCGGTGAAGTTAAACGGCGTGACGGCAAACACGAAGCCTTCCAGCGGCCGGTAGTCTGTCCGGTTCCAGATGCCCGGCGAAGAGACCGGCTGCTGGGCGTACAGTTCGGTCGCGAACTGCACGTTGAAGCGCAAGAAGTCGATCAACTCGCACGCCGAATCGATTTCGGCCTGGTAGACGTTTTTGCTCTGACCGAGCATCGTCGCCGCGTTGAGCGTGTCGCGCATCGGACCGGCGAGCAGGTCGGCAGCTTTCAAGAAGATGGCGGCGCGATCGGCCCAGTCCATCCGGCGCCAGTCGTCCGACGCCGCCTGGGCAGCCTTGATCGCCTGCACGACCTCGTCCTTGCCGCACAGGTGCGCCGTCGCCAGTACGCGTTTGTGCTCGTGCGGAGCGACTACGTCGACGGTCCGATCCG
>CAXBBB010000675.1:0-2007 GCA_963973615.1 uncultured Rhodothermales bacterium
GCCAGACTGTCGCCGACGCGCTCGGCCACGACGCACCGACGACGGACTTCCGCCTGGGCACCATCGAGGACCTGGCCGCGCTCGGCATCGAGGACGGCTCCGTCGACGTGGTGATCTCGAACTGCGTGCTCAACCTCGTCCTCGATAAAGCGCAGGCGTTCGCCGAGACGTTTCGCGTGCTGCGTCCAGGCGGTCACTTCTGCGTGTCGGACGTCGTGAGTAGGGGCGAGCTCCCCGCCGCCGTCCGAACGTCCGCCGAACTTTACGCCGGATGTGTCGCCGGGGCGATGGATCAAGACGCGTACCTTTCACTCATCAAGGAGGCTGGATTCGACAGCGTCGAAGTCGTAGTCGAGCGCCCAATCGACCTTCCGGCTGGCTCGCTGCCCGACGGTGCCGATGCGCCGCTGTTCAGCGTGACGATTCGAGGGTCACGCCCGGAAGTTGCTGCTCAGCGATGACCAGCGCTCCGCTAACAGACGGCGAGCCGCTGCCGTTCGACGTTTGCGATATCGTCGTGGTCGGAGGCGGACAAGCCGCGCTTGCGGTCGGCTACTACCTGACGCGCGAGTTGCGCAAGACGAACACGACGTTCGCCCTACTCGACGACCAAGCCGGACCGGGCGGCGCGTGGCGTAGCGGATGGGATTCGCTGCGGCTCTTCTCGCCCGCCGAGTGGTCGTCACTACCGGGCTACCTCCTGCCGCGCCACCTCACCGACAGCGACGCACAGGCGACCGAGTCGCCGCACCGCGACGACGTGCTGGACTACCTCGACGCGTACGAGAGCCGCTACGAACTTCCCGTCTGGCGTTCGGTGCACGTGACGGGCGTCTATGGAGCCGGAGACAGACTGCGCGTCGTGACCGACCGAGGCGACGTTCACGCCCGAGCCGTGATTGCGGCAACAGGAACAGCGGCGGCACCCTTCACGCCCGATGTGCCCGAGCGCGAGGCGTTTGGCGGCGTGCAGATCCACTCGTCGGAGTACCGCTCGCCCCAATCGTTCGCAGGTCAGCGCGTGCTCGTAGTCGGCGGCGGCAACTCGGGTGCCCAGATCATGGCCGAGGTATCAGCCGTTGCCCGCGCGTCGTGGGTCGTCGAGCATACCCCTCGGTTTCTGCCGCCCGACATCGACGGGCGCGTGCTCTTCGACGCGGCGACGGCTCGGTATCACGCGATCCAGAACGGCGAAGACCCCGGCCGCCCGTACGGACTCGGCGACATCGTTCAGGTACCATCGGTCCGCGAGGCGAAGGCGGCAGGTCACCTGGATGATCTCCGCCCGCCTGTCGCCCGATTCACGGCGTCGGGCGTCGTTTGGCCCGATGGTACGACGGAGCATGTCGACGCCCTAGTCTGGTGCACCGGCTTCCGGCCTGCACTCGGCTTTCTGGATCCGCTCGGCGTCGTCAAAGAGGGCGGGCGCGTCGCAGTCGAGGGCACCCGCTCCATAGACGAACCTCGGCTGTGGCTCGTCGGCTACGGATCGTGGACCGGGTTCGCCTCTGCTACGCTGATCGGCGTCGGCCGCTCGGCACGCGACACGGCGCGCGAAGTCGCCCGCTCTCTTGCTAACCCTCCCACTTCCTGACCCCGCTTCCCATGCCCACGACGTTTGCCGTTTTCTCCGACGTTCACGCCAACCTGCCCGCACTCGAAGCCGTTTTGGACGACATCGACGCGCGCCTGAGTCGCGGCGAGATCGACGCCGTCTACTGCCTGGGCGATCTGGTCGGCTACGCGACGTGGCCCAACGAGGTGGTTTCGGCTGTTCAGCGGCGCGGCATTCCGACTATCGCTGGTAACTACGACGAAGGTGTCGGCTTGGGCAGCGACGACTGCGGTTGCGCCTATGCTACCGACGAGGACAAGGCACGCGGAGCCGAGTCTATCGCATACACCAACGATGCGGTCTCCCAGGCTACGCGACGGTACCTGCGCTCGCTTCCGCGCCACATCCGCCTGACCCTCGCCGCCCCGCGCGACCGAAAGGCCGCACCCGTC
>CAXBBB010000676.1:0-2005 GCA_963973615.1 uncultured Rhodothermales bacterium
CGGGTCGCGAAGAGCGTTCCTGCCGGAAGATCCCGAGCCGTGAGCGGATCGCCCGAGAGACGTGTCGTCTCGGTCCACGCGATGGTCAGCGCAGCCGACGCCTCATCGCCCTTTTGCAGGGTCTCGCTGACGGACACGACGCTGTCGAATCGGGCCACGAACACGCGCGCCCGGCCGACGGCTCGCCCATCGGCATCCGTGACCGCAACCGACAGCGGACCGTGGGGCGCGCGTCCGCGATCGGTCCACGCCACGCGCGGGGCGTCGAGAGCAGCAGCAAGGTCCGGCACCCGTTCGGCCCGCACGACGAGACGCCCGGCCAACTCGGGGTAGCGCGCGTCCACCTGTGCCTGCACCGCAGCCGCGACCGGCGACGCGTCCTGCGCAGCGACGGGAGTGCAGAGAAGCAGAGCGCAAGAGGCCAATGTCAACGCCCACACTCGCCCCAACGCTGTCATTGCGAGGCCGAAGACACTCGCGTCGAAGGCCGTGGCAATCCCGTGCGGCACCGATACCGTCAGGGGATTGGCACGTCGCTGCGCTCCTCGCAATGACAGTTTCAAAAGGGGGCGGGCGCTCATCATCACGCTTAGCGCTTGAGGTTGTTGGCGATCTGGAGCATGTCCTCGCTCGTCGTCACCATCTTGGAGTTGATTTCGTACGCGCGCTGGGCTGAGATCAAGCTGACCATTTCCTGCACCACGTCGACGTTGGAACCTTCGACGTAGCCCTGCCGGACCAACCCGATGCCTTCTTCGCCGGGCGTTCCGGGCGTCGGCTCGCCGCTGGCGTCGGTTTGCGCATAGAGGTTGCCGCCCATCGACCGCAGACCTGCCGGGTTAAAGAAGCGTGCCAGTTCGATCTGCCCCAGTTCGACCATCTCGGGCTGGCCTTGAAGTCGCGCCTTGACGACACCGTCCTGGCTGATCGCGACTTCGACGGCGTCGGCCGGAACGGTGATATCGGGTTCGAGGGCGAGTCCAGTCTGTGTCACGACCTGTCCGTCCTGGTTGACCGTAAACGTGCCATCGCGCGAGTAGGCGAGTTCGCCACCGGGCGTGCGCACCTGGAAAAAGCCGTCGCCCGAGATCGAAATGTCGAACGCGTTGCTCGTCTCGATAAAGCTACCCTGCTTGAAGTTGCGAACCGTCGAGATGGCCGCCGCGCCGTGCCCCATCTGCAAACTCGCCGGAGCGCCCGCTCCCTGGCCTTCGCCCTGCCCCGCCGTCTGGACCGTCTGATAGAGTAGGTCTTGGAAGACGACGTTCGAGCGTTTGAAGCCCGTCGTATTGGCGTTGGCGAGGTTGTTCGCCGTGTTGTCGACGCTCGTCTGCTGGGCGCTCATGCCCAGAGCAGCGGTGTGTAAAGCGCGTAGCATATCGGTTGAAAGGGTCGGGGAAGAGGAGAATCGAAGAGCGAAAAAAGCGGACGCTCGAAAGTGAGAAAGCAGCACCCAACGAGCTTGAGAACCACCCGAAGGGTGCCCTAGAATTTGCCGGTGTCGCGGACGAGTTGGCCTAGGAGGGCGTCGACGGTTTGGATCTGTTTCTGCTGGCCTTCGAACAGGCGAAACTGTTCGATCATCTCGGTCATCTCGCGGACCGGGTTGATGTTGGCCCGCTCGACCGATCCCTGAATCACGCCGGGCATCTCGGCGTCGACCGGGAGGGCGTTCCCCGCAGCGAACGTGGCTCCGTCGAGCCGCTGGAGTCGTGCTGGATTATCGAACGAAACGACGCGTAGTTGTCCAGCGGACTGTCCGTCGACGGCGATACGTCCGTTGTCGTCAATCTCGATGGTACCCGCGTTGGGCGGAAGCTGGATTGGTCCGTCGGCTCCCTGGACTACGAGGCCACCGGGCGTGCGGAGCGTGCCGTCTTCGCCGGGAGTGAACCGTCCGGCGCGCGTGTAGCGTAGGGCTCCGGTTGCTTCGTCCATGACTTCGAAGAGGCCATCCCCGCGCAGGGCCACGTCGAGCGGATTGCCCGTCTCTTCGAGTTGACCG
>CAXBBB010000677.1:0-1996 GCA_963973615.1 uncultured Rhodothermales bacterium
TGGGCAATCCATTCGAGCCGATTCCCCAACTGATGGCCGTCGCCGAGTTCGTGACCAAGCTGCACGCGATCTGCGTCGTCTGCGGCGCCCCGGCGAACCACTCCCAACGCGTCGTCGCATCGGACGCGCGCGTGCTACTCGGCGCGGGCGACGCCTACGAACCGCGCTGCCGCGCTCACTTCTCGACCTCTCCCGTGGCGCCAAGCCTGCCGCCTGAGCGCACGCTGGTCGGCGATGCGATGCCTCAGGTTGAAGTTGCGAGCTAACGACGCCAGCGTTTCGTCACCGTCCGCTTGATTCGAAGAGCACATAAGACCGGCCTCAGACGGACCGGCGAAACAGACGCGAAGCGGAGAGAGCGTCCGAAATCGTCCTGTTTGAGCGCCAGCGAGTTTGGACGATTTTAGCGACCGTAGTGTAGCGTCCGCCGGTCCGACGTTAGCCTTGATTTTTGGGTCCCTTTGTATCAAGACAAAGGGACGAATGCACGCCCGTCACGCACAAGCTGAACCAACTCACCTGACTTGCACTCGGCTGCGCCGATCTGTTTTTCCAGTGCTGGATCCCCGATCAAGTCGGGGATGACGATGTAGAGAGTGGGGAGGTGAAGCAGCGAGATGCATTTCGATCCGAGTATCGACCAGCTATCCGACCGCATGCTCCTGTGGCAAGGAATCCGTCTGATTCTCGATCGGTTGGAGACACACGCGGCGAGGTCATCGGCTATCTTGCCAAGCCACGTCTTTTCAACTGTTTCCCCTCTGCGCCGATGAGCGACCAGCGTTACCTCGTGACTGCCCGCAAGTACCGCCCGACTCGGTTCGAGGACCTGGTCGGGCAGTCGCACGTGACCGAGACGCTGCAGAACGCCATCCGGCTCGACCGGCTGGCGCACGCCTACCTGTTCAGCGGACCACGTGGAGTCGGTAAGACGACGGCGGCACGCATCCTCGCCAAGGCGATCAACTGCGAAACTCCGCTGCCTCAGCGCAACGGGTCCGAACCGTGCGGCACGTGCGACAGCTGCCAGTCGTTCGCCCAAGGCCGCTCGCTCAACATCATCGAGATCGACGCGGCGTCCAACAACAAAGTCGACGACATCCGCGATCTGCGCGAGACCGTGCGCATCCCGCCGCAAGGCGCACGTAAAAAGGTCTACATCGTCGACGAAGTCCACATGCTGTCGACGAGCGCCTTCAACGCGCTGCTCAAAACGCTCGAAGAGCCGCCGCCCTACGCGCTGTTCATTTTCGCGACGACCGAGCCGCACAAAGTGCTGCCGACGATCCTATCGCGGTGCCAGCGCTTCGACTTCCGCCGCATCCGCATTGAAGACGCCGTCCAGCGCCTGCGCGAAATCTGCCAGGCCGAAGACGTTACCGCCGACGAAGAGGCCCTCGCTCTGATCGCTCGCAAAGGCGACGGTGCGCTGCGCGACACACTCTCGGCGTTCGACCAAGCCGTCGCGCTCTGCGGCTCGGATCTCCGGTATGCCGCTCTTGCCGAAGCGTTGGGCGTCGTCGAGCAAGACCTGTTCTTCGAAGTCACCGATGCGCTCGCCGCTCGCAGAACCGGCGACTTGCTGATGATCGTCGACCGCGTCGTGAGCAGGGGTTACGACCTGATGGAGTTTTTGCACGGCCTGCAGGAGCACCTGCGCAACGTGCTCGTCGCCGTGACGCTGCCCGACGCTCCCGACTTGATCGAGGCGGCTCCCGGAGTGAGGGCGCGCTATGCCGAAGCGTCTCAAGCATTCGAAGAAGCCGACGTAATGCGCCTGCTCGCGCTTGCTGCTGATGGGGAGGAAACGCTGCGACAGGCCGTTCAGCCACGTTTGCGATTGGAAATGACGCTAGCGAAGATGGCCTCGCTCGCCAAAGCCGTCGACCTCAATCGCGCCATCGCCCAGGTCGAAGCGCTGCAACAGGCGGCGCGCGAGGGCAAATTGGCGCTGTCGACCGTTGCCACGACGCCTGAGCAAGTCGGCCCGCCGACG
>CAXBBB010000678.1:0-1992 GCA_963973615.1 uncultured Rhodothermales bacterium
CGTGCTGTTTCAGGACGTGACGGAGGAGCGCGCGCGGCGAAGCGAAAAGCGGCTACGCGAGCGATTCATGAGGGCAGAAAGCGCTCTGCGCGAAGCCGTTTTCGAGGACGCGGACGAAGGCACGTTCTGGCGCGAGGCTGCACGCATCTTCGCCCAGACGCTGGGTGGTCAGCGTGCTGCCGTCCTGTCTCCGCCCGTCACTCAGGATACGCCGTTCACCGTCGGCGCGTTATGGGGCGAGACGGCGAGTGACCTCAAAGGCTTGTCGTTCGAGCCGTCTGACCACCCACCTCTTGCACGACTCGTGCAACGTGGCGCTCCGGTGCTGTTGCCTGGACTGGCCGACGATCCGTCCTTTCGACTGAGCGACGCGCGCGAAACTCTCCTCCTGCCGTTTTTCGACACTGCCCTGGACGGTTTCCTCCTGATCGAACGCACGCACGGTGGCGACCCGCTGCTGACGAGCGTCAACGAGACGTTCGTTCTAGGGCTGGTACGGTTGTTCGAGACGCTGCTGGCGTGGCTGCGGTCGACCAACCGGTATCGACTGACAGTCTCGACGATTCAGGATGCGCTGTTCAACTTTGTGTTCGACGACGGCGCACGGCACTACCTGTTCGTCACGCCTCAGGTGGGTGCGATCACCGGGCACGAACCCACCGAATTTCTGCCCCCCAACGACATCTGGCCCGCGCTTGCCGCCGATGCCAATGTGCAAGAGATGCTGGCTGAGCACGACGCTCGGTTGCGTTCGGGGAGGGAGAGTAGCGTCAGTTTCCGCATCCGGCACTCGGCAGGCGGCGGCTACCGGTGGATACGGGAGAGCGCTGTCCCGCATCGCGATGCGACCGGCACGCTTTCGGTCGTGGGTACGCTCGCTGATGTGACGGAGCAGAAGCGTGCCGAAGCGGTCTTACTCCAGGCCAAGCAAGACGCCGAAGCGCAAAGCCGCGACAAAACGGCGTTCATCGCTACGCTCTCGCACGAGGTTCGCACACCGCTGGGCACGATAAGCGGGTTTTCTGAACTGCTCGAATCCGAATTGGACGACTTCAGGACCCAGACGGGCGCCGAGCTTCCACCGCAGATCGACGAGTTTATCGACACGATTCGGAGCAAGACACACCAGATTCTATCGCTCGTCAACGACATCTTCGATCTTGCCAATCTCGAAACCGGATCGGCTGAACTCGTCCGGGCACCGCTGAATATCAACGACGCTGTTACGGAGTCCGTCGGCTTCATCGCCGAGAGGTTGTCGAGCGCAGGAATCGCCCTCTATCTCGACCTGGATCCATCGGACCCCGAAGTCCTCGTCGACGCCAATCGACTCAAACAGGCGCTCGACCAATTGCTCTCCAACGCCGCGAAGTTTACAACAGCAGGGTACGTCCGCGTGTCGACCCGGCTCGAAGCCAATCGCGTCCGCGTCGAAGTCGAAGACACCGGCATCGGTATGGACGCGGCCTATACCGATAAACTGTTTACGCCGTTTCTCCAGGAAGACCGACGTTTGAATCGAGATTACGAAGGGACCGGCGTTGGTCTGGCGCTTGCGCATCGCATCATAACCGCCTTAGGTGGCGAGATTACAGCCGAAAGCGAGAAAGGGCATGGCTCGACCTTTCGCATCCTTCTACCCGCCCTCTGATCGCGCTGCGTTGCGTATAGCGACCTCAACATTTCGCAGAAAACCGCCGAGTTTGGCGCGCTTGACTGGGCTCCTGCGAAACCGCTCGGCGAAGGCTCCCAAGTCGAGTTCTGCCCAGCGTTCCAAGTGGGTGTCTACGATGCCGTCGCGTGGAGCAAAGCGCGGTTCCGTCGTGGCGCGCTTGAACTTGTTCCAGGGGCACACGTCCTGGCAAATGTCACAGCCAAAGATCCAGCTTCCGAAGTCGGCTGCTAAGTCGTCTGGGATCCCCTCTGTCTTGTTCTCAATCGTTTGGTACGAGATGCACCGCCGTGCGTCGACCGCGTATGGCTGATAGATTG
>CAXBBB010000679.1:0-1991 GCA_963973615.1 uncultured Rhodothermales bacterium
AAGCAACCCTGGAGGTGCTCGCCCCGTCCAGTCGCCAGATGCCTGATCCGGTGCTCGATGTGCTGCGTCCGGCTGCGTATACCTCGCCTCCTAGCCCGTCGAAATCGACGACAGAAACCGAGTCGAAGACGATTGTGGGCGAGTCGGCTGCCGAGGTCAGGGTGTACAAGGCTCGGGTGGTCCCTGATGCATCGTAGGCTCGGAAAAACAGAGCACCGTTGATTTCGCGAAGGTCTGCCGGATTGCTTCCCGCTTCTCCGGGTACGAGATCGAATGTCTCGCGCGCGGTTTCGGTAGCGGCATCATACGTCCAAACCTCTTGCCTTCCGAGAAGACCCGCAGCGAAGAAAAGGGTGCCATCAAAGGAGGCGAAATGGGCAGGCGCTCCACCAATTA
Source organism: uncultured Rhodothermales bacterium (assembly GCA_963973615.1). GTDB lineage: Bacteria > Bacteroidota > Rhodothermia > Rhodothermales > BA12 > CAXBBB01. The sequence continues at coordinate 397 of CAXBBB010000679.1, forward strand.
CGTCTCCAGAGGGGGAGACTTCTTGCACCAAAGGCCCGATGAGTCGGGTGCTGTCGGTCGCACCGTCGAACGTCCACAGCGCAGCCCCCGTAGAACGCGTGTATGCCTGGAAATAGAGAAGACCTTGGTGTACGCCAAGCGCCGCCGGATTGCTCGACTCCGTGCCTGCATCCAGGTCTGTCACGGGCGCGGTGCGGCCGGTTTCAGGAACGTGCACCCACACGTTGAATGCCGACGTGAGACCGCGTTCATTTCGGGTGGATCCAACGAAGGCAAGTGCGTCGCTAGTGGTGACGAAGCCAGTTCCTGTGCTCACAAAGGCGTCGTCGGTGGGTAGCGGAAGAGGGCTGAAATCTCCGGTTTCCGTGTCGTACTGCAGAATTGAACCCTTAAACACGCCGGGCACCGCGATGATGCTCGCGGTGCCGTAGAGTGACGTACCGAGTGTGCGAAACGAGCCTCTTGCAAAGGCTGATGCGTCGGTGTGGTCGGGTACGAGCGCAACGGTATCGGACTGCGCCCGGTAAACGTACAGGTGGTTTCTGGCGCCGATGTCGGTAGCCGAGAAGTAGAGTCCACCGTTGAGCGAGGTGAATCCTTCCGGACTGCTGCTCTGAACGCCAGGCGCGATGTCCGCGATCAGGCGAGCGCCGTTTTGCTCATCTACCGCCCACAACTCGTTGCCCAGCGAGTCGAAAAAGTTCTCGGTGACGAGGTCGCCCACGAAAAGGAGCGTTCCATCCTGTGCCGCTAGAGGCCCATTGATGCGGACGGGGGTTTCGATCTGGCTCGGGTCGAACGCCTGCATCGTCTCACCAGTAGCCGGATCGTATGACCAGATCTCCTTCTGAAACGACGCCTCCGGGTTGGAGACGATGAAGTACAATCGGTCTTCGAATACTGTGAGCGAGTTCGGGCACTGCGCAAACGTCTCTGCGACGGTCGCGTCCGTTCCAGGTGCGTACGCGTTGAGTGTGCATCCTCCCGGATTGGTGGAATGCACGTAATAGAGGGCGCCAGCCAGAGCAACCGGTGTCTCGAGAGCAGGTTGATCGAGCGTAAGCGCTCGGGTCAGAGAAGCATCAGCAGGAGCGAGGCGCCAAAAGGTCGGCGAGGTATTCTCGCCTTGCGGCGCTGTGCTTACATAGGTGTCGTCTCCCAAACGGAAGGAGGCAGGGTCGAGGTAGTGTGGAAACGGCTCTCCATCCAACGTCACAACGCGTGGTTCTCCGTCTTTGGGGTCGAGGAGATACAAACGTCTCTCCTGTGCGCCATCTATCGCGTGATACAATACCAAGTCGCCGGCAGGCAATAACTGCATCGGCGAGCGCGGCGCGATGTCAGTATTGACGTCTGCGGCGAGGCGTACCTGCGCGTGAGCGGTCGCGCCGACCGACAGAGCGAGAAGAATGAGAGCGACTTTGGTCACAGAATCGACAGTGCTAGACGGAGAAGGCTGCAAAGATAATCCGCCCCACTTCCGAGCTACACGCCACGTCATCCTTTTACCGACCCCAGCGTCAGCCCGCTGATCAGATAGCGGCTCAAGACCAGAAAGAGTGCGACGACCGGAATCGACACGATGAGCGATCCGG
>CAXBBB010000680.1:0-1986 GCA_963973615.1 uncultured Rhodothermales bacterium
GTTTCGCCTGAGCACGAAGTATCCGTCATCTCCAGCCTACAGGCCGCCGCCGCACTCGACCGCAGCCGCTATCGTCCGTTCCCTGTCTACGTCGGCAAGGACGGCACGTGGTATACCGGCGACCATTTGCTCGATCCTGCAAGCTTCGCCGATCTGGATGCGCTGCGCGCCAAGGCGACGCCCGTATTCGTCAATCCATCTGCTGAGCGCCATCTGGAACTGATCGAGCCGCAGACGGAAGGTGTTCTACGTAAGGACTGGTCTGTTCACCGCATCGACGTGGCCTTCCTGGGGTTTCACGGCGGAGAAGGCGAGAGTGGTGGCTTTCAGGGGCTGATGGAAACGCTGAACGTGCCCTACACCGGCGCGAGTGTGTTGGGATCGGCGGTCGGTATCGACAAGGTGGTCTGCAAATACCTGTGTCGCGATCAGGACATTCCGGTCGTCGACTTCGTGGCGCTGCGCGAGTCGGACTGGGCCGGAAAAGAGGAGGCGATGATGGATCGCATCGAAGAGCAGTTGGGCTATCCTGTCATCGTCAAGCCATCGCGGTTGGGGTCAAGCATCGGAATCGGGAAGGCAGACGACCGAGTTGAACTCGACGCGGCCATCGAAGAGGCACTGCGCTACGACGATAAGATTTTGGTTGAGCACGCCATTGAAGACCTGCGTGAGATCAACTGCTCGGTTCTGGGCGATCCGGGCGACGCGACTGCTGCCGTCCTAGAGGAGCCGATCCGCAGCAAGGGCGAGAAGTTGCTCACGTTCCAGGAGAAATACATGCGCGGTGGAGGCGGCGGTAAGGGCGGTAGCAAAGGCCGTCGCGGGACGAAGGAAAAGAAAGACGGGTCATCGGGCATGGCGTCGCTTGATCGCATGATCCCCGCTCCGCTGACGCCCGAGCAGACCGAACGCATTCAGTCGCTGGGTGTGCGGGTGTTTCAGACATTCGAGTGCGCCGGCGTTGCCCGCCTCGACTTCATGATCGACGGAGCGACGGACACCATCTACTTCAACGAGATCAACACCATTCCCGGTTCGTTCAGCTTTTATCTGTGGGAGCCGTCGGGCGTGCCGTTCGCCGAGTTGACGCACCGCATGATCCAAACCGGACTCGACCGCCACCAGCGCAAGAACAGCCGGGTCCGCAGCTACGACGTGAACCTGCTCTCGGCCAAGAGCCTGAGCGGAATCAAAGGCGCCAAGTCGTGACCGACGGAGAAGAAGTCCTCGACCTGACAGCAGCTGATCCGGACGTGCTGATTCTCGTCGCGACCGAAACCGGGACGGCGCGAGAGGCCGCCGACCACATCGCTGATGCGTTGACCGAAATCGGGTTTCGCGCTCCTGTACGAGACGTGAGCGAGGTCGATCCGTCGGCGCTGGCCTATGAGACGCAACTGATCTGCGCGGTGGCTACGCATGGAGAAGGGGATCCGTGCGTCGGAGCCGTCGCTTTCTACGACGCGCTGCGCCAATCACCGCCCGATTTGTCCGGCGTTGGGTTCGGCATCGTCGCACTGGGCGATACGACGTATGAGCATTTCGCCCGAGCGGGCTTCACGCTGCGCGACTTGCTACAGGATGCAGGCGGAGCGGAATCCACCGAGATCCACACCGTGGACCGAGGTCTGCGCCTTTCCCAGATCGACGATGTGGTGGAGTGGGCGTACGGTTGCGCTGCAGGGTTTGCGCGCTTGGGGGCCAATCGCAAAAAAACCTGACAGGCCGCAGGGCCTGCCAGGTTGCGAATCAAGCGATTAGATTCCGGACGAGAGCGACAGCACGTGCGCTGCTACCGCCCGGATTTCACTGGTTTCGAGGGGCGCTGCTGGCATGACCAGATCGTACGCTAAGGGCTGCTCGACTCCATGCCCTATCAGAGTGGTGAGCGAGTCGATCGGAGGGCGCGATGCGAAGTGTAGCCACTGGGTGTCCGTCAGGTCAGGACCGCGTGCCGTGCCCGATCCGTCATCGCCATGGCAG
>CAXBBB010000681.1:0-1980 GCA_963973615.1 uncultured Rhodothermales bacterium
AAGCAGCCGCCACAGCAGAGCAGTAGGGCGGCGAGGAGCAGACGCATCGGTTAAGGGGGAAGTCGATCTTGCCCACCCCGAGATGGTCAGACCGTTCCTCTGAAGGGTGACGGATCGTACCGAGCGATGGTTTTTCACCGGGGCGTCGATGGGCGCGGGGTAGCTTTCGGTCAAACCCGATTTGCCGCACATGGAAGCCTACCTCCTCGATCACCTCGCCGCTGCCCTTCGCGACATGGGCGTCCCCGACGACTTCGCGCCCGAACTCGAAACGCCCGCCAATGCCGACCACGGCGACATCGCCACGTCAGCCGCGATGAAGCTGGCGCGCGTGCTGCGTCGTTCGCCACGTCAGATCGCCGACGAGTTGGCCGAAAAGCTGACGGCACGGCTCGACGCGAATCGCGTGTCGGCGGTCGAGGTGGCTGGGCCGGGATTCATCAACTTCCGCTTTTCGGACGCCTACCTGTCGCAGGCACTGGCCGACGTGATTGCGGCTGGCGATCAGTGGGGACGGAGTGATACGCACCAGGGAGAAACGGCGCTCGTCGAGTTTGTGAGTGCCAACCCGACCGGACCGCTAACGGTCGGCCACGGGCGCAACGCCGTCTTGGGCGACGTGATTTCGAGCCTGCTCGCGGCGACGGGTTACGAGGTCACGCGCGAGTACTATTTCAACGACGCCGGTCGGCAGATGCGCGTACTCGGGCAGAGCGTCGCCGCGCGCTATCGCAGCCTGGTCGATCCGTCGCGCCCGACGAAAGAGATCGAAGTCGCCGAAGGGGAGACGATCACGGTTCCTGCCGACTTTCCCGACGGCGGCTATCTGGGTGGCTACATCGGCGAGATCGCGCAAACGCTGGTCGACGAGCAAGGCGACGCATTGATGGATGCGGGCGATGAAACGCCGTTCAAAGTCGCCGCGCAAACCGCCATCTTCGCCGATATCACCGCCACGCTTCAGCGCATGCAGGTCCACATGGACACGCATTTCAACGAGCACACGCTCTACACCGACGGGCAGGTCGATGCGGTCGTCGAGCGGCTACGCGGCAAAGACATGGTCGAGGAGCGCGATGGGGCCACGTGGTTTCTTACCTCCAAACTCGACAAGCTGGGCCAGGACGGTGAGCCTGCCGACACCGTCCTAGTCAAGTCGACCGGGGAGCCGACGTACCGTCTGCCCGACATCGCCTACCACATCGACAAGCTGGACCGAGGCTTCTCGCTGGCCGTCGACGTGTTCGGCGCCGACCACATCGCGACCTACCCCGACGTCATCAGCGCCCTCGATGTGCTAGGCTATGACACGGCTCGAGTCGACGTGGTGATCTACCAGTTCGTGACGCTCGTCCGCGCCGGTCAGCCGGTCAAGATGTCGACGCGCAAGGCCAACTACGTCACGCTCGACGAGTTGATGGACGACGTAGGCGTCGACGTGACGCGGTTTTTCTTCCTCATGCGCGCTCCGGGCACACACCTGGAGTTCGACCTCGACTTGGCGAAGGAAGCGTCCGACAAGAACCCCGTATTCTACCTCCAGTACGCCCACGCCCGCACCGCGTCGATCCTGCGCAAAGCCGGCGAGCAGGGCATCACGGCCGACGGCGCCGATCTGTCGCTGTTGACCGACGAGATGGAGACGACGCTGATCAAAGAGTTGCTGCGCATGCCGGACGTCGTCACGCGGGCAGCCGAGCAGCGCGCGCCGCACCTGGTGCCGGTTTATCTGCGCGATGTGGCGGTCGCTTTCTCGCGCTTCTACGACAACTGCCGCATCATCGGCGAACCCAGCGACATCGCAAGCGCCCGCCTCGCCCTCGCCGACGCTGCCCGCCAAACGCTCGCCAACGGGTTGGGACTGCTCGGCCTGTCCGCGCCGGACCGGATGTGACACACGCCATGACTGTTGCGTATCAGGGAGAACCGGGAGCCTACTCGGAAGCAGCGTGCGGCGTCCTCGCGCCGAGTCACGAGCCG
>CAXBBB010000682.1:0-1966 GCA_963973615.1 uncultured Rhodothermales bacterium
GGCGGGCCAGGTTGGGGTGGGCCTCGCGCCAGCCGATCTCGGGGAAGCGGAACTCCGGCCAGCCCAGCGCGCAGCCGACGGCGATGGCCTCCTGTCCGTAGCCCGAAAACCACTTGCTGATGCGCCCCTGCCGAATGAGCCGCAGCATCTTTTCCTCGATCACGCGGGGGAGCAGGAGCGCTCGGAGCGCACGGTGCGGGTCGGACGCGATGTCCGAGAGAGGCTGGGGCATGAGACGCGCGTTTGGAGAGACTGCGAAGCTACGGGAGCGTGTTACGGGGCGTCAAGGCGATTCGGCGCTCAAAGCTGATGGGTTGCAAGCCCGGTCACTTTCTTGCCAGAGCTTTGTATGGGCGTATCCCGAATCTATCTTCTCGCCGACCGATGTAAAGTCACTGTTCGTCACCAGTTCGACCTGTTGTGTTCGGCTCCACGTTCTACCAACAACCGATAGAAGCATGCGTCGACTTTTTCTGGCATCCGTGCTCCTTGTTTTGTTGACCAACACTGTGCAAGCACAAAACTGCGCGGGTAGATTCTTGCTGGAAACGCAGCAGCAGGTCGATACCTTCGCCTGCACGATAGTAGGAAATCTAACAGTGAGTGGTGCCACCATCGTCAACCTCGACGGTCTCTCGTCACTGACGAGCGTTGGCGGAAGCCTGATTATAGGGGCAAACGCCGCGCTGGCGGACGTGGCCGGTCTTTCTTCGCTGACAAGCGTTGGGGAGACGTTGCTGATCTCTGGCAACGCTGTGCTGCCGAACGTGGATGGCCTCTCGTTGCTTACAAGCGTTAACGGAAGATTGTCCGTCACCGATAATGCCGCGCTAGCGAACGTGGACGGCCTCTCGTCGCTGACGAGCGTTGGGGGAGACCTGTCTGTCCAAATCAACGCCGCGCTAGTGAATATGGACGGTCTTTCTTCGCTGACGAGCATCGGCGGTGATCTTTATATCGAAGTAAACGCGGTGCTAGCGAACGTAGATGGTCTCTCGTCGCTGACGAGCGTTGGGGATATGCTGCTAATCCTTAACAACGCCACGCTGGCGAACGTGGACGGTCTCTCATCGCTTACGAGTGTTGGGGGAAACCTGTTTGTCGGGGCAAACCCCGAGCTAGCGAACATGGATGGCTTCTCGTCGCTAAAGAATGTGGGTGGTTTTCTGTACATCCAACTCAACTCCGCACTGGCGAATGTCGACGGCCTCTCGTCGCTGACGAAGGTCGGTGGAGATTTTAATATCAGCAGTAACGATGTGCTGGCGAATCTGGATGGTCTCTCGTCACTGACGAGCGTCGATAACGGGTCTGCAGAAGAGATTGCTCTTCACGTGTACGGAAACATGCTACTGGCGCGCTGCTCTACCGGTCTAGGTCCGGTCCTGACGCTCGACGCTGCGGACGAATCGGTCGTTTCCGGAACCATCAGCTTCGACCAAAACGAAGCGAGCGGTGACTGCAACAGCGTCGACGATGTACTCGAAGCTTTCAGCATGATCACGAGCGCCGACGACGGGAGCGTGCTGCTGAGCGCACCGCTCTCAGTCGCGCCCAACCCGGCGAGCGCGTCTGCACGGCTCACGTTCGAACTCGGACAGGCTACCGACGCCAGAGTTGCGCTCTACGATCTGCTCGGTCGCCAACTCGCAATCCTGGCCGACGGACCGATGCAGGGACGCGTCGAAGTGCCGGTGGACACGGCGGCTCTTCCGGCTGGTCTCTATGTGGTGCGGCTCGTCTCAGGCGAGCGTGTCGAGACAGTGCGGTTGTCGGTCGTGCGCTAAGTCAGCCTTCCCGGTTGCTATCGCTAGTGGATACGGCGCGCAATTTGTCCAGGACCGATGCCATGTCGTCTGGGATAGGCGCTTCGAAGTGGACGTGCTCACCCGTCGCGGGGTGGACGAAGCCGAGCGTGGCGGCGTGGAGCATCTGCCGTCCGGCCAGGGCGACGAGGTTGCGGGCG
>CAXBBB010000683.1:0-1966 GCA_963973615.1 uncultured Rhodothermales bacterium
CTCGAAGGCCGTTTCAGCCCCCCGCCGCGCCCGCGCGCGGCTTCGATCCTGCCCGCCGCCCCGCGCCTCCGCGCACCGCCGCCGGCCCCGCTTTCGCACTCCGGTCTTCCGTTTCCATGTCCCTGCTACTCCGCTCCTTCGCGGCTTCTCTCTTCCTGCTCGCCGCTCTCGCCACCGGCGCTTCCGCCCAGACTCCTCTTTATGCGCTCACCGTCCACGTCACCGACGCGGACGAGGGCACTCCGCTTCCCGGCGCTACGGTCGTCGTAGAAGGTCTCACGCCCACTGTCGGAGCGTCCGCGGGTGCCGATGGCGTTGCCCGGCTCTCGGGCGTACCTGCCGGAGCGCAGACGCTCGTCGTCTCGTTTGTCGGCTACCAAACCGCCCGTCTCGCTGTCACCGCCACGCGCGAGTCGGTGGCCTCGCCTATCGAGGTGGCTCTCGAAGAAGACGAAGAGGTGCTCGGCGACATCGTCGTGAGCGCCACGCGGGCCAGCCGCACGATGGCTCAGATTCCCACGCGCGTTGAGACCATCGCGGGCGAGGAGGTCGACGAGAAGCTGTCGATGGATCCCTCGAACATCACGATGCTGCTCAACGAGTCGCCGGGCATCGTCGTCCAGCAAACGTCGGCCGTCTCGGCTAACGCCTCGATCCGTATCCAGGGACTCGACGGGCGCTACACGCAGCTGCTCAAAGACGGCTTTCCGCTCTACGGCGGCTTCTCGGGCGGATTGTCGATTCTCCAGGTGCCGCCGCTCGATCTACGCCAGGTCGAGATCATCAAGGGTCCCGCGTCGACGCTCTACGGCGGCGGGGCCATCGCGGGACTCGTCAACCTCGTCTCCAAGACGCCGGGTCCCGACGCAGCCCCTGCTGAGCGCTCGCTTCTCTTCAACGCCACCAGCGCGGGTGGACTCGACGCCGGAGCGTTCCTGGCCGACCGAGTCGGCAAGGTGGGCTACACGTTCCTGGGGTCGGCTAGCACGAGCCGGGCCTACGACGGCGACGGCGACGCCTTTACCAACCTGCCCCGGACGCGCCGCCTCACGCTCGCACCACGCGCGTTCTTTTACCCGTCCGAGCAGACGACGGCGTGGATCGGCGTGACGGCTACGGTCGAGGAGCGCGAGGGCGGCGACGTAGACGCCATTCGGGACGGCGCGCCAGGTTACGTCGAGCGCACCACGAGCCGCCGCGTCACCTCGCAGGCCCGCGCCGATCACGCCACCGGCCGCGCCACGCTCACGCTCAAGCAGAGCACCAACCTGTTCGACCGCAGCACCGAGCTTCCCGGCTACCGCTTCGAGGGCACACAGGTGGCGACGTACTCGGAAGCGTCGGCGCTGATCGCGCTCGGAGATCACGACCTCGTCGTAGGCCTCGACCTGCGCACCGACGCGTTCGACCAGCGTGAGGCCGAAGGGCCGGAGCTGGACTATAGGCAGGGCGCGCTCGGCCTGTTCGCGCAGGACACGTGGGACGTCACCGAACGGCTCGCGCTCGAACTCGGACTGCGCGGCGAAGTCCACGACGAGCACGGAGTGTTCGCGCTGCCCCGAGCCTCGGCGCTCTACCGGCTCACGCCGTCGGTCTCGCTTCGGGCGACGGGCGGCCTGGGCTACAAAGCGCCGACCGTCTTTCTCGAACCCTCCGAAGGCCGCGCCTTCCGAGGCGTCCTGCCGCTCGGAAGCGGCGTAGAGGCCGAAACGTCGCAGGGCGGCACGATCGACGTCAACGTCCAGACGCTCGTCGCGGGCCGCGTCACGCTCTCGTTCAACCAGGCCGCCTACCTCACGCGCCTCGAAAGCGCCCTCGTGCCCGTTCCCGGGCGCCACGGCGAACTGTTCTACACCAACGCCCGCGGTGCCGTCGTCACGCGCGGCCTGGAGACGAACGCCCGCTTCGGTCTGGACGACTTCAAGCTGTTTCTGGGCTACGTCTACCTCGACGCCACCGAAGCCGT
>CAXBBB010000684.1:0-1964 GCA_963973615.1 uncultured Rhodothermales bacterium
GTCCGGTCGGCAGCTGGTTGCGCACGCCGCTGTGGTGGACGCGCTGGTGCGTGGCCACGACTTCGGCCCCGCTGAAGTTGGCCAAGCCGAGCGAGTCGATCGCTTCCGTGACGTACTGCTCTAGCGTCGCTTCGTCAGCAGCAGACTGCGCGGCGTGCCGCTCGATGCGTGCGAGCGTAGCTGCCAGGTCGACGTCGGCGGCCGACTCTTCGTAGCCCTCGTCCGCTCCTGCCCACACGCGCGAGGCTGCGAGCGAGGCGAACTGAAGGCCAGCGAGGTTCGAGACGGCGGCGTAGTGTGACGCGGTCATCATTGCGAGGTCCAAAGGAGCATTTCCACTTCGATTTCCCAGCGCTCTCCAATGGCCACGGTCACGTCGTCCTTGAATCCGACGTAGGCTTTGTTGTAGTCGCGGTGAGAGAGTTGCAGGCCACCGAAGTCTGCGAGCGGCCCCGTCGCGCTCAGCACGCGCATTTCGCCACCCGTTCCGTAGGGGCTCGTCGCTCGCCAGCGCGTGATGCCTGCCTGCCAGTCGATGCCCGCAGCCGAGTAGGCCGACGCATCGATGGTCTGCATATTCAGGTTGTGCTCGAACAGGCCGCTGATCAGCGCCGACGACGTGTCCTCGGTGCCTGCGGTGTGATCCGAGACGGCGTAGCGCAGCAGCGGCATCATCGCCATGTAGCCCGCGTCGAGCGTGACGGCAGCCTTGTGCTCGATCCACGCCGACAGGTTGCGCTTCCCACCGCGCCAGGCGAGCCACGACCCCTGATCGTGTAGCGCCACTTTGTTAGCGGACCCGGTACCGTCGCGGTACATCACGTTTTCAGCCCGCACCTCTACCTGAGAGCCGAAGTAGGTACCGTCTGCGCTGATTCGTTTGCCGTCGACGAGAAACGCCTTGTCGAGCGTGGTCACGTAGCCGTGGTTTTTACCACCCGAGAAGTCTTGGGCCCCCTTCTCTCGCATCGCGCAGAGTTGTTCGCTCGCGTCGCGCAAGATCATCTGCCCGCGCGTCCACGCGTCGATGGCCGCCCGCTCGGCTTCGTACGCGCCCTGAAAGCACCACACGTCTGCTACGGCACCGGGCGAGACGTAGCGGGCGAACACCTCCTCGATATAGAGACGCTTGCCCGCATGCCGGTAGTAGACGCTCACGCTATCGCCGGTCTTCTTGAGCGCGACGGCCTGCTGCTCCCATGGCCCTACGCTTGGGATCATCGCGAGCGCTAGCGGCGAGAGCGAGACGCGCCCCCCGATGCGCTGCGCCAAGACGAGACGAGCGGGACTGGGCACGTAGGTGCCGCCTGCTGCCACTGGCAAACTCACCTTGATCGCCGTGTCTGGAAGCGTGACCGACGAGGCGCGACACTCCGAGAGCTCGATCCACGCCACCTGGTAGTCTGCCGTGAAGGTCACTGAGCCGGCAGCGATGCGATGCCGGCTCGACACAGGAGCGAGCGCGTCGGTGACGTAGAGCTGCCCCCAGGACACCTTCTGTCCGGCAACGAGCATCGGACCGGCCTCGGGTATGATCTGGTGCGAGATGGCGCCCACCGTCGTCTGAGCATTGGTAGCCGTGGTCTGGGCCTGCGCTGCGGCAGTACCGGCATTGGTAGCCGACGTTTGCGCCGCGGTGATCTGGTCGCGCGCTGCCAGTCGCGTGAGGGGCGCATCAAACTCCTCGCCTGCCTCCCCCTCGTCACGCCAGCACGTGTCGCGGAGCGTCATGCCTGCCGAGCCGGTGTATTCGGCGTTCTCCGTCATGCCCGACCAGCGCACGAGCAGCGTCGCCGTAGCGCCATCGCCTACCTGCGAGGCGAGCGTGATGGTGACGGGCGTGGATGGGTCGTCAGGTTCAGGACTCGTAGCCGCGCTGTCCGCTCCGCTGACGAGGTACTGGTACGCCGTCGCGCCGTCACTCGCACGGCAGATGCGGATGAACCAGTAATACAAATAAGGCC
>CAXBBB010000685.1:0-1960 GCA_963973615.1 uncultured Rhodothermales bacterium
GTACTCGACCCGCCCTTCGACCCGCTCGACGTCGGCTGTCGAAACGGAGCGCGGCTGCCCGTAGACGCGGCGAAACGTCGTCGTTCGAGCACCGATCACGACGCGCGATGCTTCCTCCTGCCTGCCACCCGTCATTACGACAGTGAAGCGCCCGCTGCGAAGTCGGGCGTTTACCTCGGCAAGAGCCGCATCCGAGTGCGATGCCCCGGCACGAATCGGCGCGTTGCCGTCGACCGGGAAAGAGGCGCATCCGGCCAGAAGCGAGACGATCAACAGCAGGAGAAGTCGCATGGGCTCAGAGATCGGACTGGACGGAGGGTGTCGGCTCTGGCAAGTAGCGTGTGACCGGGCCTTCGTAGAGCACGACGGATCTACTTGGATCAGATAGCGCTCCGATTCCCGCTCCGACCAACGCGCCAGTAGCCATCAATGCCCCTCCAGCTGCGACACCGCTGACAAACAGGATTGCTTCAAACGCACAGCCGTTTGAGTTGGAATCGCAGCCCTCATTGTCATCGCTTGCGATAATCAGGGCACCGATCATCAGCGCCAGCCCCGGCGTCATTCCGATGAAGGCACCTGTTGCCGCGCCGCTACCCCCCACTCCAGCCTCGACACGCTCGACTTCGTCGGTAGGGAGATACCGCGGCGTCTCGCGTGGTTTGCGAAACTGGGTCGTCGTCGGGCCGATACGGACGCTGCGCACGTCGACGGTGCGCCCGGACGTGGTGACGAGCGCGAAGCGCCCCTCGGACAGTGCGTCGTTGACGGCGTCGAGCGGTTCGGACACAGCCACGGTGTCGGCGAAGTAACCCGGCGGCGGCGCGGGCGAGCCGACGAAGCCGGACGACGCGCAGCCGGTCGCCAGGATGGTGAGCAGCAAGAGGACGAGCAGGCGTAGAGCGATCTGGATCACAGAGCGCCGGATTCGGCGAGAAAACGCTCCATCGGCCCCTCATAGAGCGTGACGGGGCGGTCGCCGATCACGAATGCGCCGAGCAGCCCGCCTCCTGCCGCGCCCAAGGCCATCACCGCCACGGCGACGGGACTCAGATCTGCGTTCTCCGTCGCCACCAGCGTGGAGAAGGCCAGTGCGCCCGCCGTGAGTGCACCAACGGCGATTCCGGCTTCTCGGCCGTCTGGATCGACCTGCTGAACACGGACCAACTGGCTCGTAGGCATGTACTCGCCCACCGGCTCGTTCCACCTGCGGTAGTAGGTCGTCTCGACGCCGATGGCGAGATTGCGAACCTTGGTGATACGATCACCGTCGGCCAGATCGAGCCTATAGTGGACGTTGTTGGGCAATTGCCGGTTGAGCGCGACGACAGCAGCAGGCGCATCGCGCAGCACGTCGAGACGCGGGCCATAATCAGCGGGTGTTGAGCGATTGGACACGCACGCCGACAGCAGCAGACAACAAAGGATCAGGAGACGAGACATAACAGCGGTTAGTTGAGCCACAAACATACGCCGAGGCATCAGGCCGCGAGCAGACCTAACTTGGTCACTCGTCTTAACCGTCCTGCCGATGCTCCGCTTCGCCCTCGTCGCCCTTCTCGTCCTCTCCGCCTGCTCGCCGCGCCTCGGTCCGCCTGCCGAGCCGTTTCGAGGAGATACTCCAGCTTACGCCGAGCATCTCGCCGAAGCCCGCGTGCTCGCCCAGCGCTACCCGATGATCGACGGACACATCGACCTGCCCTACCGCATCATCAACGAAGAGGTCACCAACATCGGCGCGCTCGACCCCAACGGGGACTTCGACTTCGCACGTGCACGTGCAGGCGGACTCGACGCGCCGTTCATGTCGATCTACATCCCATCGTCCCGGCAAGCCGTCGAAGGCAGCGCCTACCGATTGGCCGACTCGCTGATCACGATCGTCGAAGGCGTCGTCGCCCAGTCGCCCGACGAGTTCCTGATCGGCACGTCGCCCGCAGACGTGGAGCGGGCGCACGCT
>CAXBBB010000686.1:0-1958 GCA_963973615.1 uncultured Rhodothermales bacterium
CAAGAAGGACGACACGAGCCAGTTCCGCCGCGTCGACTCGATCCCGATGACAACGGATTGCACCACGACGATGGACAACTGAGTCGGCTTCTTCGGCTACGCTTTCGAGCGTGACTGAGGGACGCTCATCCATAAGAGACCGCAGCGGGCGGGTGTGCTTCGGCGCACCCGCCCGCTGCTTTTTTGTGCTTCTCCCACCAACCGTCTAATCTCTCGATATGGTACATCGGAGCGCTGCCGACCGTTTTGGTAAGGCTTTTGCGGAGTACCTGTTTGCTTCTCCCCTTGCCCCATGAAAGTCCTCCTCGCCCTACTGGGCGCACTTCTTCTCTCTACTCCGCTCCACGCGCAAAGCAACCAGTTTCGCGACTCGCGCGCGCACCTGGGCATCGCTGGTGGCCTGTTTACCTACTACGGCCCGGTCGACCTGAACCTGCCTGATCAAGGCGCAAACTCTATCACAGCGCACGATCCAGCCGTAGTTCTGCTTGGCTCATTTCCTATTGTAAGTGACCAATGGTATTTCCGCATGATGCTGGGAATGACCAACTTTGACCGTGACGATGGGCAGGTTGCCCGAACCGATCTCAACCAGAACGCCTTTTTGGGCGAGCCCCTCTACTGGTTCGAGCCGGAAGTAGTCTACACGCCGCTTCCAGGTTCGACGAGTCCGATTATGCCGTATCTCTTTACGGGATTTGGGGCGCTGCTCGCTGATCCGTTCACCGCTGAAACGCGCATCAATCAACCTGACGCGGGGACTCCGGGGCCGGAGCGCAGCGTATTTGCTTTTCCCATCGGCGCAGGCGTTGACTTTGCATTCAGCCGCTATTTCTCGTTTTTCGTCGAAGGGTCGTATCGGTTCAACTTCAATTATGCACTCAACAACGAGAACGGAGGACGCAATCCTCATAACACATCACTCGTCTTGGCCGGGCTCAGGTTTGGACTCGACCGAAAGGATCGCGAAGTCCAATACATTCCTCCGCCCCCCCTTCCACCCGTCTCGGTTATTCCGCCGTATCAGCCGCCTATCGCGCGGCCGACGCCGATCCGCGAGGAGTGCACGCTGATCGAACTGAACACGATCTACTTCGCACTCAACAGCACTACCGTCGACGCGGAGGCGCGTGCTTTGCTCAACGCTAATGTGCAGGCACTCCGGTTTAACCCCCTTTGCTGCGTCGATGTGATCGGGTATACGGATCGATCGGAGGGCACGGACGCGCTCCGCGTGTCACGCGCTCGGGCGCAGAGCGTATACGACTTTTACATCGATGCTGGAATCGAGCGCGACCGTATTTCGCTAGGTGCCGTCGGCCGTGGATTGGCGACCTGTGGCAAAGGCAAAGACGCCGATGGATGCATCGGCAACCGCCGCGTAGAATCGCTCCCGCGTATGTGTAGACCTGCCGGATCGCTTTAAGCTGCTGAATCGGAGCGAGATGGGGCTGCCTGCGTTGACGCGAGCAGCCCCATCCTGCTTTCGTGACGACCGACGCCGCCCGACGCCTCCTTACTTCCGACCTAAAAGCTGAAGCGACTCGGCTGGGCTTCGATGTGTGCGGAATCTCGCGAGTTGAACGACTGGACGAGCAGGCTGATCGGCTTGAAACATGGCTCACCGAAGGGCGCAACGGATCGATGGCGTGGATGGAGCGCAACTTCGAGAAACGCGTCGATCCGCGCCGGTTGGTCGATGGGGCGCAGTCAGTCGTGTCTGTTTTGCACTCGTACTACCAGCCGAATCCGAGACCGGATGACCCTGACGTCGGCAAGATCAGCCGGTATGCGTGGGGAGACGATTACCACGACGTACTCAAAGACAAGCTCTTCGCGCTGTTCAACTGGCTCGACGAGCGAACCGGTGGATGCGGTGGCCGGGCATTCGTCGACTCAGCGCCAGTCCTCGACAAAGCGTGGGCACAACGGGCAGGACTTGGCTGGATGGGCAAACA
>CAXBBB010000687.1:0-1948 GCA_963973615.1 uncultured Rhodothermales bacterium
CAGCACTTACCTCTTTACTCGGGGCGACACCGTAGCTGGCTTTGACCGAGCGAATGCCGCTGACCAGTTCCTGCACCAACTCGAACACAGCAAGCGCTTGTTGGTCGTCGTGGGCAGGCGTGTGAGCGGGCCACGACGAGGCGATGCACGCGTCTCCAGCGTCGCGGGGGCGCAGGCGGTGCCACAACTCCTCGGTGATGAACGGCATGAACGGGTGCAAAAGCTGCATCATCTGCTCGTACAACTCGACGGCGAGCGCAATCGTCTCGTCCGACATCTCCTCGCCCGACTGCGGTTTGATCAGTTCCAAATACCAGTCACAGTAGTCGCGCCAGAACAGGTCGTAGAGCGCGAGGACGGCTTCGCTCAGGCGATAGCGTTCCATCGACGCTTCGACAGATGCAATCGTCTGGTTGAGGCGCGTCACCATCCAGCGCTCGACCAGCGTCAGGTCGCTGAACTCGCGCGTGCGGCGGTACGACTTGCCCGCGTCCATGAACTGGCCGAATACGTTGAACGCGTTCCAGATCTTGTTCGCGAAGTTGCGGCCCATCTCGAACTTGGTCGGCTCCAGGCGGATGTCCTGGCCGGGCGTACACAGGACCGTCAGGCTGTAGCGGACGGCGTCGGCGCCGTACTGCTCGATCATGTCGATCGGGTCGATGCCGTTGCCCAGGCTCTTGCTCATCCAGCGGCCCTGGGCGTCCTTGATCATGCCCGTGATGAACACGTCGCGGAAGGGCGGCGCGTCCATGAAGTGCAGGCCCGCCATGACCATGCGCGCGATCCAGAAGTAGAGGATGTCGTAGCCGCTGACGAGCACGTGGCCCGGATAGAACGCGGCCAGATCACGCGTCGTGTCGGGCCAACCCAGCGTGGCAAACGGCCAGAGCCAACTGGAAAACCACGTGTCGAGCACGTCGTCGTCCTGCACCATGCCGGGTTCAGGCTGGTCGATGCTGACGACCGGGTCGCGCGTCTCGTCGCGCTCACCATCCGCGCCGACGTAGTACCACGCCGGGATCCTATGCCCCCACCAGAGTTGGCGGCTGATCGTCCAGTCGCGCACGTTTTCGAGCCAGCGATAGTACTCGTTCTCCCAGCGCTTGGGGTGGAAGACGACCTGCCCGTCGCGCACGACTTCTAACGCGGGATCGGCGAGCGGCTTCATCCGCACGAACCACTGCGTGCTCTGCAGCGGCTCGATGACGGCTTTGCTCCGGCTGCTGATCGGGACCGTCGCTTTGTATGGTTCGATCTTGTCGAGCAGTCCAGCCGCGTCCAGGTCGGCGACGATGGCCTTGCGCGCGTCGAAGCGGTCCTGTCCGGCGTAGGCACCAGCGGCGTCGGTCAGCTTGGCATCGGGACCGATGACGCTGATAAAGGCAAGGTCGTGGCGCTTGCCGATGTCGAAGTCGTTCTTATCGTGCGCGGGCGTGATCTTGAGCGCTCCGGCTCCGAAGTCAGACTTGACGTAGTCGTCGGCGATGACGGGGACGACGCGGTCGGTCAGCGGCACGCGCACCATTTTGCCGACCCAATCGGCGTAGCGCTCGTCGTCGGGGTGAACGGCGACGGCCGTATCGCCCATGATCGTCTCGGGGCGCGTCGTGGCGACGGTGATGCTGCCGCTGCCGTCTTCGAGTTCGTAGCGGACGAACCACAGGCTGCCATCGCGCTCGACGTTGTCGACTTCCTCATCCGAGATCGCCGTCTGCCCGTCCGGGTCCCAGTTGACGAGGTAGTTGCCTCGATAGATCAGACCGTCCTGATAGAGTTTGACGAACGTCTCCTGAACGGCGCGCGTGAAGCCCTCGTCCATCGTAAACCGTCCGCGCTCGCTGTCGGCGCTGACGCCTAGTCGCCGCTTCTGCTCCAGGATCGCGCCGCCGTACTCGTCTTTCCACTCCCACACCTTATCGATAAACGCCGCCCGTCCCAGGTCATG
>CAXBBB010000688.1:0-1948 GCA_963973615.1 uncultured Rhodothermales bacterium
TGCTTTCGCTCTCGATAAACGTCCGGGCGCGTAGCCAGTCGAAGAGGGCGAGGGCATCGTCTTCGCCCAGCAGATGTTCGAGCAGCGGCTGGGTGAGCGTCCGCGTGAGTGCGGCGGCTTCGAGCGCTTTGCGATGCTTCCCGCTGGGCGTCTCTTCGATGAAGCGCTGCAAAAGCGTCCGAACGATGTCGGGCTGGTCGTCGAAGTCGAACTGCTGATCGGGGTGGCGGCGGCAATGATCGGCGACGAGTGTAAGCGCGAACGGGTGACCGTGAGTTAGGCTAGGCGCTTTGCTGCTGCACGCTTTTGACACGTCGCGCGCTTCGAGAAACGCCTGGCTTTCCTCCAGCGACAGGTTGGCGAGCCGAATCGTGCGCGTCTCCGCTTCCCATCCTGGCGCGTCCATCCAGTCGGCCGCTGGCTGATGGCGACTTGCGAGCACGACCAGCAGGTGCTCGTCGATGGTCGGCAGAAACGAGCGGCGTAGCCAGTCGCCCAGATCTGAGTCGGCTTCTACTCCATCAATCGTCAGCAAGAAGCGCTTACTCATATCCGGACGATGCAACGCGAGGTCGACAGCCTGTGCGAACGCGTCGGGCGTGCGTCCCATGTCGCGCGTGTCGAGCGATAGTTCGTCAATCTGAGCTTCTTGCGCGAGATAGCGAAACTCGCTCAGCAAGGCTGTTTTACCGATGCCGCCCGGTCCATAGACGTGTAGCAGATGCCAGGGCCATGTAGGTGCGGTCAATGCCTCTTGGAATAGGGCGCACTCGGCGTTTCGCCCCACGAACAGGTCGTGGCCATGACGGAGAATGCGATCTTGAAGCAGCATGCGGGGTTTGAACCGAGAGGCGGAGCGAAGAGTCGGGGGATGAGAACTGCACAAGTACGACAGTTTCGGAACGCTTTTGATGTGAGCACAAAGTGAGTATCCCGTGACCTTCTACGTCGCCGTGTTTGGGTAGTGCGTCCTCGAATCACGACTTCCTTCAACTCAACCTCCTGTTCCTATGCGAACTCTACGCTACACCCTCGGTTTAGGCACGATTGCCCTGATCGTGGCTCTTTTCCTGGTCGATGCGACCTTCGTTACGGCTTCGAGCCACCGCGAAGCGCCGATGATCCTCAACGATCCGCAGGCCGACAACACCGACCTCTACGCCTATCGCGACCCGGCCAACCCGGACAACGTGGTCTTGGTCGCCAACTACATTCCGCTCGAACTGCCTTCGGGTGGCCCGAACTACCACCAGTTCGGCGAAAACGTGCGCTACGAGATCCACGTCAAGAACCAAACGTCGGCCGGACAACTCGGCTCGGCGACGGATGACATCACCTACCGCTTCACGTTCAACGTGGTGAATGAGGACCCGACGACCTTCTTCAAGATCCGTCTGGGCAAAGAGAACCTGAAAGCCACGTACACGCTCGAGAAGAGCACGGATGGCGGTTCGAGCTTTACGACGGTCGTCTCGGACGGCTTCGTGCCCCCGCCCAACGTCGGCCCGCGCTCGATCACGGCGGGCGCCGGACTGGGAACGACCTACGAAGCGCTGACGACCCAGGCCATCGTTCAGGCGTCGAGCGGCGAGACGGTCTTCGTCGGCCCGCGTGACGATCCCTTCTTCGTCGACCTGGGCGGCATCTTCGACCTGGGCGGCGTCCGCGACGATTTCTGCGACGATCCGGCCAATGCCAACTGTGCCCGCGACGAAGTCGCGGGTTTCAACACGCACTCCATCGTGATGCGCGTTCCGATCTCTTCGCTTCAGAAAGACGGAAAAGCTGGCAGCGAAGCCGCCAACATCCTCGACGGCGAGTTCGTGATCGGCGTCTGGGCGAGCGCAAGCCGTCCGCAGATCAAGACGCTGGCCCTCGACGGATCGGAGCCGAGCTACTCGGGCCCGTGGGTCCAGGTCTCGCGCCTGGGAGTGCCGCTGACCAACGA
>CAXBBB010000689.1:0-1947 GCA_963973615.1 uncultured Rhodothermales bacterium
GCAGGCCCTCGGCGAGCACGTCGCGGTCGTTCTCTTCGCCCCATTTTTCGAGCCACTCGCGCACGTGCAGCGCAAAGTGCGGCGCGATGCTGGCGGTGACCGCGCTCGACCGATACTCGGTGACCGTGGGCAGATCTTTCAGGCGCTCGTAGGCCGACTCCTCCAGCAGCCCGCGTTTGACCATCTGCGACAGAACGACGTTACGCCGCTTGGCCGCATTCAGCGGGTTGCGATACGGGTTGTTGCGCGAGATCGCCGTCAGCATGCCGACGAGTTGGGCGCCCTGAATCGTGTCCAGTTTGGCTGCGCTCGTCGAGTAAAACGTCTGAGCAGCCGCCTCGATGCCGTACGCGTTGTTGCCGAACTCAACCGTGTTGAGGTACATCTCGATGATCTCACGCTTGGTGTAGTTGCGCTCGATCTGGACGCTCGTCAGCCACTCCCGCATCTTACGTGTGACGGATTGCTCGAAGCCGATATCGCGGTACAGGTTGCGCGCCAGCTGCTGTGTCAGCGTCGATCCGCCCTGGGTTTTAAAGCCGGGAATGTTGAGTTTGGCCATCACGGTCTGGCCGACCGCCGAGAACGTGCGAAACAGGTCGATGCCCCAATGCTCGTAAAAGCGGTGATCTTCGGTCGCGACGAGCGCCGTCGTGACATTGGCCGATATACTGTCGTACGGCGCCCACGAGCGGTTTTGGAGCACGTGGTAGCGCGTCAGCTCCTTCCCGTCGGCGGTGTACGCGATGGTGGCGAGCGAGATGTCAGGCTTGATGATGTCCTCATATGGCGGGTTCGACGCCGACAGGTAGATCAAAAAGAACGCGATTACCAACACGCCCGCGAAGACGGCGCCTGCTACCCACGATAGCGCATAGGCTGCCGACGCCATTTTCGGATTCGAGAACTTGCGTTCCCAAAAGCCCCGGATGCGCTCGCGCTTCCCACCGGTTCGGCGGACGTCAGGGTCGTTGAAGTAACGATTCAACTCGTCTTCGGAGTAGTCGGGCACAGCGGTAACACGGGTGGGAAAAGAGAGGGCAGAATACGCAGGACTGACGCCCGTTGTGCCGAACCGCGCGCAAAGATGCAGTCCGGAGGCGCGCCGCGCTACGCTACAACGTCCAAAGGTGGCGCGTCGTACGGGAGAGCCTCGCCATCGGCCCAGCGCAGCAACTCGAACCCGTTGGCGCCCAATCGCGCAAACGTCCGCTGCGCGAACCAGGCGCCTGTATTCAGATACTCACCACGCGCCACGCCCAGCGCGCCCGAGTCCAAATGCTCGGCCCAGTGACTGTGCCCCATCACGATGGCATCCGCCTCGCCGCTTGCCAGAACCTTCCGCGCATGCTGCCTTAGTCCTTCGACCTGTCTCACGTCGACCGGCAATCCGCGCAGTCCATGCGACGACCGCAGCGCCAGTCCCATCCCCACATCAGCAGGCATCAGCTTCCACAGCGCGACGGGCAACCGGGCACGCAGAATCGGACGCAGCCGCCGATACCAACCGCCCGGCGCATGGCCGTCGCCGTGGTGCAGGTATAGTTTGAGCGGTGTAGCGCCAGATCGGTGAACGTGCTCAGTTAGCCCGTCCATCACCAGCCGAGCACCGATCTCTCGCGTCAGGTAGCCCGCATGCCAGGGATCGTGATTACCTGCAAAAACGGTTATCCGAACCCCTTCATCCGCCCATCGCGCGAGTAACCCGAACAGCCGAGCCGGTGGTGGCGGGACCGCGTGTCGATGCTCGATCCAGGCCTCAAACAGATCGCCCAGTAGCCAGAGCGCGGCGACTTTACCCTCGAAATGCGTCAGGCAGTCGACCAAGTCTTGCTCATCGCGCCGTCGCGTCGCCGGATCGCGGCCCAGGTGTAGGTCGCTGACGAAGATGTGGTCGGTGGGAATCGGCACGGCGGTTACGGATTGGAGGAGGCCCACCCCTTGCGC
>CAXBBB010000690.1:0-1947 GCA_963973615.1 uncultured Rhodothermales bacterium
GAGCGCATCCAAACGTCAGACGACGAAGACTTCTTCGGCCCCAACGGCGACGTGTTCGTGGGCGTCGGCTCGAACCTGATCTTCTCCACAGCCGACGCGGTCAAGATCGACCAGTGCGCCGTGGACGTAGACCAAGCGCTTGCACTCGAAATGGACGTGGCGACGACGTTCGCCTACTCGCGCCATCACATCGAGAACGAGCTCATTCCGCGGCTGGAGATGCTCAAAGACGTAGACGAAAGCCGCGTCAACGACCTGGAGGCGGGGATTCGCCACTACGAAAACTGGCTCGCGCGGGCCGATGCGGCGCGCAACAAAGAGCGCGACGACCGGGAGACCTACATCGAGGATCAACTCGGCGCGGAGGACCGGAGCAATCTCTCGTTCGACTCGGGTACGATCTACGAATACGCGCACAGTCGCGACGAGTCGTTCTCGAGCACGACCGACGTGGACGTGACCCTGGGCATCGGAGTCTGGGCCGACATCGAACTGGCACTCGGAGCCGCAATTCTGATCGAGTCGGAGACGATGGTCTACGCCAACTTAGGACTGGGCGTGAGCGTCGAGAAGAGCAGCGGATCGACGGTGGGCTTCGTGCTCAACGACGACGACCAGGGCGACTCGTACACCGTCGACGTGTACCGCAACCCGGACTACGACACGCCTGTTTTCGACGTGCTGGCTGCTCAGTCGTCGTGTCCGTACGAGCCGTGGGTAGCGCCGCCACTGGACGATTTCGGAGCCCCCTTCGCTCAGTGGGAAGCCCGGTCGGCGCCGCGCGATCTGCCCAAACTGCGCGTCAACCCACCCGCGCTCTTCGGCGTCGACCCGACCGACCCGGCGCTGTTTACGCTCTTCCTCGAGAACCAGAGCGCGACCGGCGAGGACCGCAACTACCGCATCCGGCAGCTCACCACGAGTAACCCCGGCGGCGCCCAGATGCGCCTGGGCGGCCAGACGCTCGGTGCCATCGACTACCGGGTGGGCGGCCAGCAGACGCAGGAGACCGAACTCTCCATCCGGCGAGGGCCACGGCGCTACAACTACGACCGGCTCGGACTGGTCGTCTATCCGCGCTGCGAAGAAGGCAACCTCGACAGAGGCGAAGCGTGGGGCTATACGGACACGCTGTACGTGGACGTCGGCTTCGAGGCGCCATGCTCGGAAATCCGCCTGCTCCGCCCGCAGCCGAGTTGGACGCTCAACGCCGCCGACCAAAACGTCGTCGACCTGCTGCTCTCCGACTTCTCGATGCCCCTCAACGACCGCGACGAAGGGGTTGAGGAAATCGGCATGGAGTACCGCCGGGCCGGCACCGACGACGCGTGGCTTCCTGCCTTCAGCGCGTCGCGACAGGAGGTCCTGACGGCAAATGACGGCACCGATCTGGACGACATCACCGGATACGGATTCACGTGGGACTTCACTGAGGTGTACGACGGCGCGTTCGAGTACCGAGCCTACACTTCGTGTCCGGCCGGCAAGTTCTACAGCGAGTCCGTCGAGGGGACCGTGGACCGCCAAGCGCCCCGAGTACTCGGCACACCGTCGCCGCAACACCGCTTCCTCTCGACCGGTGACGACATCGCGCTCTCGTTCAACGAGCCGATCGCTTGCGACAGCGTGTTCACGTCGGGAGCCGATCCCAACGTAACGCTTCGCCGCGTCGATACCGGCGCCGCCCTCCCTGTCCAGTCGGTCTGCAACGGCACCGATCTGGTGCTGGACCTGCAGCCAGGCGGCGGATGGGCCGCGCTCGAAGGCGTCGAACTCGAAGCGCGAGTCGACGGCATCACCGACCTGGCTCGCAACCCGATGGAGGCCCCCAAGGCATGGCGCTTCGTCGTGCGGCGTTCGGCCTTTGGGTTCGCGCTGGCCGATGTAGGCCTGAGCATACCGCAAGGGCAGACCGACGCCTTCAACGTTCCGATCTCAAACGGACGC
>CAXBBB010000691.1:0-1937 GCA_963973615.1 uncultured Rhodothermales bacterium
CGCCAGGCTATTTGTTGGCCTCGAATGCGAACGTGAGCGCCAGCCCATAGCCATTCTCGACCGGGTTGACGTGCCCGAATAGGTCCAGCCCCAGTCCGAACTCTTTGATCGGCGTACCGATGACCTGCGCGCTCATCACGATACCGCCCGTAAAGAAGCGATCCCACTCTCCGCCGACGAGCCGCTCGCCCGTCACCAGCGCAGGACCAATCGCGATTGCCGTTCGGTGCCATCGCCCTACGTCCGAGATACCGGCGCCGACATGGTAAGCGGACACTTCTCTGCGTCCCAGGAGGCTGCCGCTGCCGTGAAAACCGATCTGCACGAAGCGCTCTCGCCCAAAATTGCCAGTGAGTACGACGGAGACGTCGTCATCAGAAGCCGCGCCGACACCAAACGCAAGCCATCCGCCGTCGCGCTCAGGCGCCGAAGGTCCTACCCGCCGATCGGTTTGGGCGCGGGCTGAAGAGATGCTACTCGCGGCGAGCAGAACCAGCGCTAGAACGCGAAGGAGGGAGCCGGTCATGAATAGTGCGATTGGACTGGCGCGTGCAAGCGCTGATCGCTGAAGTGTGTTCGCACCACCTATCGACCCGGGACCAGCGCTCAGGCTACGTCAACAGGGACAGCCGAAGTCGTAGAGCTGGTGTCATCAACCGGAGCGACGGGCGGCGGCGTGTCGCACTGGCAGGCGGGCAGCATGGAGACGAGCAAGAAGAGTGCGAGAGCGGCGATTCGTTTCATCAACGGGCAGGATCGGGTGTGCGCCAAGATAGCAGGATCGGCGTTGGATGTCGAATCGGAAACGGCGAAGCCCGCGCCCGGTTGCTCCATTTTCCATTCTCGGATTCTATGCCTCACGTTCTCACGTCGCCACCTCTTACCCTCCCTTCGGCGTTTCGTCGCGTGTCCGGCATCATCGACCGGCTGTCCAAAGGGGCTGAAGGGATGGAGTTCTCGGGCGACGAGCGGACCGTCATCGCACCGTTCACCGGCCTACCGTTCGCCACGCTGCGCGACGCTACTCCCGATGACGTCACTCGCACCTTCGAACGTACCCGGACCGCACAGAAGAACTGGGCCACGACCGATCCGTCCGAGCGCGCCCGCGTGCTGCTACGCTTCCACGACCTAGTGCTGGGCCACCGCGACGACCTGCTCGACGTCCTCCAACTCGAGGGCGGTAAGGCTCGGCGCCACGCGCTCGACGAGGTGCTCGACACCGCGAACGTCGCCCACTACTATGCCCGCCGAGGTCCTACTTGGTTGCGCGACGACCGTAGGCGCGGCGCGATCCCCATCGCTACCAAAACGTGGGTGCAGCACGTACCGCTGGGCGTCGTCAGCATCAACGCACCGTGGAATTATCCGCTGACGATGGCGGTGACCGACGCCCTACCTGCTCTGATGGCCGGAAATGCCGTCGTCGTCAAGCCTGCCGAGCAGACTCCGTTTTCGGCCCTGTTCGCACGCGAGTTGTTGTTGCGCGCCGGGCTTCCGGATGGGCTCTTCGAGATCGTACTCGGCTCCGGCCCCGACCTGGGCGAACACCTGATCGCGAACGCCGATGGCCTGATGTTTACCGGATCGACGGCAACGGGACGCGTCGTTGCGCAGCAGGCAGCCAAGCGCTTGATTCCGATGTCACTAGAGTTGGGTGGCAAAAATCCGCTCGTCGTCCTGCCCGATTGCGACCTGGCCCGCACAGTCGAAGGCGTCGTCCGGGCTTGCTTCACGAATGCGGGGCAGTTGTGCATCTCGGCCGAGCGCCTGTTGATTCACACCGACATCTGGGACACGTTCGTGCCTGCACTCATAGCCCGCGTCCGCGCAATGCGCGTCGGGCAGGCGGGATGGGACGTGGAGATGGGCGTTCTGGCGACACCGCAACAGGTCGAGAAAGTCGACGCCCACGTCGCCGACGCTCGGGCGCGCGG
>CAXBBB010000692.1:0-1932 GCA_963973615.1 uncultured Rhodothermales bacterium
GCAGGTGTACCGCTCGACCGACGGCGGCGACTCGTTCCAGATTACACACGACGAGCCGCTCGAAAACGTGGTCTTCTCCTATGGCTACTACTTCGGCGAAATCCGCGTCCACCCGCGCGACAATCAGCGCGTCTACATCATGGGCGTCCCGATCCTGCGCTCGGACGACGGCGGTGCCAACTGGACGAGCATCAACGGCGACAATGTCCACGTCGACCACCACGCGCTGTGGGTCAACCCCAACGCCAACGGTCACCTGGTCAACGGAAACGACGGCGGCCTCAACATCAGCTACGACGACGGCGCGACGTGGACCAAAGCCAACCTGCCCGCCGTCGGCCAGTTTTATGCCGTCCAGGTCGACAACGCTGAGCCGTTCAACATCTACGGCGGCTTGCAAGACAACGGCACGTGGATGGGGCCGAGCACGTATCGCGGCACGCTGAGTTGGTTCGAAGAAGGTCAGTATCCCTACAAGCGCGTCGGCGGCGGCGACGGGATGCAGGTAGAGGTCGACACGCGCGACAACGAGACGATCTATACCGGCTCGCAGTTTGGCTTCTACTCGCGCCAGAACACGCGGACGGGCGCACGCGCGTTCATCCGTCCCGGCCACACGCTGGGCGAGCGTCCGCTGCGCTACAACTGGCAGACGCCGATCCACCTGAGCCGTCACAACCAGGACGTGCTCTACTTCGGCACCAACAAACTCCACCGCTCGCTCAACCAGGGCGACGACTGGCAGACGCTCTCGGACGACCTGACAGGGGGCGGGAAGCCCGGCGACGTTCCGTTCGGCACGCTGTCGAGCATCGACGAAAGCCCGCTCCGCTTTGGTCTGTTCTGGACCGGCTCAGACGACGGGCGCGTCCACGTCTCGCGCGACGGCGGCTACTCGTTCCAGCGCGTCGGCGGGGGACTGCCGGACGATTTCTGGGTCAGCCGAGTCGAAGCCAGCGCCCACGACGAAGCGCGCGCCTACGTGACGCTCAACGGCTACCGATTCGATCACATGGACGCCTACCTCTACATGACGAACGACTACGGCAATACGTGGACGCGCCTGGGTACCGATCTGCCGAGCGAGCCGCTCAACGTGGTCCTCGAAGACCCGGCCAACGAGAATCTGCTGTACGTCGGCAGCGACAACGGCCTGTACGTCAGCCTCGACCGAGGTCGCACGTTTACCGCGATGATGGGCGACCTGCCGCATACTCCGGTCCACGACCTCAAAATCCAGGCACGCGATAAGCAACTGCTCGTCGGTACGCACGGACGTTCGCTTTACCTCGCCGACGTGTCGCGCGTCCAGATGCTCACCGATTCGCTCCAGGCCTCGCCGCTGCACCTGTTCACCGACGGCGTCACGGTCACGCGACGGAGCAACTGGGGCGACACGCGCGCCGTCTGGCTCGACCCCGTCACCCCAGAGGTATCGTTTGAGACCTACTCGGCCCGCGGAGGAAGCGCGACCGTCACCGTCGCCGATAGCAGCGGCACGACCGTCGCAACCCGCTCCGTCGCGTTGGCGCGAGGCCTCGACGACTTCACCTACGACCTGCGCATCGACGATGGCATGCGGAGCGATATCGAAGCCGCCGAGGACGGAATGCGCTACCTGCCCGCCGGGACGTACACCGTTACCGTCGCTCTGAACGGCGCGACTGCATCGACGAAGCTTACGATCAAGCCGGAGCCGCAGCGTCGCCGCAGCGCGAATCCGGCGACAGAGATGGAGGAGGAGACCGAGCTGGCTCGGGGCAAGAGCTAAACCTACATACCAGCTCCGATATTTGGCGGTGCGCCCTACTCCGTCATTCCCGCGCAGGCGGGAATCCACAACTGCTGTCATCGCCTTGTCGGCAGCGCTGCGTTCAGGCAGCAGAGGCAGTTGTAGGTCCCTGCCTTCGCAGGGACGACGCCCATGAAAAC
>CAXBBB010000693.1:0-1915 GCA_963973615.1 uncultured Rhodothermales bacterium
TCGCGCTGTTTGGCGGGAGCGGTCTTGGCTTTGGGCATGATCAGGAGTAAGGGGAGGGTTGGCGTGGGGTGGTAAGGACCGAGCGGACGTGTTCGTGACTCAGGCCGTAGCGGTAGGCGATGCGGCGATAGCTCAGACCGGCGCGGCGGTCGATGTCCCAGAGCATCCATTCGCGGTCGGTACCGACGAGCGGGTTGGGGTCGCGGTAGGTGCGCAGGCCGAGGCGGTCGCAGAGGCGGCGGTAGTGGCGCGGCGTGCAGCCCAGGCGCTCGGCGGCGACACTTGCGGGCAGGTGCTGACCGGCGAGGGCGCGGACGCGGTCGAGGTCGATGGTCGAGGGACGTGGCATGTCAGTCGGGAAGTGCCGCGATTTCCTGCTTCATGCGCTGGCCGACGGCGAGGTAATCGTCGACGGCGGCGAAGGCTTCTCGCTTTTGGCCTTTGATGAAAGCCTCCCTGGCGCGGCTGATCGTGGTGACACTGTCGGCGGACTCATCGTCCATCGAGTGGTTGATGGTCACACGCGTGCCCTTGGGGCAGACCTCGAAGTCTGCCGAGAGCATCGACGCGGCCAAGTCGGTTAGCCCTTTGTACAGGCTCGCGCGGCGGCTCAGGCGCTGCGCTTCTTCGAGCTTCAAGTCGCGCTCCCCGGCGACGACTTTATACATCGTCGACATGGGCATCTCGGCCCAATCGGACAGGTCGGCGACCGTCACGTCGTGGGCATAGAGCCAGCGGTTGAGAATGTCGGGGAGAAACATGGAGGATGGTTTGGATGGATCGCTGCGAGGCGCGCGGTAGGTTGGGCGCTCACTCACCTCACAACACGATGGAATCGGAACTCAGAGACGCGACGCAGACGGTCGATATGCGGACGCTTTCGGCGGTCACGCTGGACTACCTGGCGCGCGTGCTGGCGCAGCAGCGCGGCCAGGACGTGCGCGCTATTCAGGTCGAAATGGCCGAAAGACTGCGAGAAAGCCAGCGGCAACGAAAAGAGCGACCAATAGTCGAGGTCGAGCCGCACGACGGCACGCTGACCGAAGAGGAGAACGAGACGCTGAATCAGGCGTGGGGCCAGTCGATAGAGACGAGGGCGCTGGTTCAATCGCTGGCTGACGTTGGGATCCGATACCTTGCACAGCATCACGGAGCAGATCACGATCAGCTTCGGAGAGATCTGATGGATCGATTCGCAGTTTTGTCGGATGCGTATCTGTCTGACGAGCAGCCTCCCGGCGACCATGCCGAATGAACCGCTGCATATGTCGGTAAAACGTGTAAATGCTCGGCGCGTCCTCCCCGAAGTACTCGTTCAGGAAATCGCGCATCTCATCCTGTTTCTTGCCTGCTGGGATCGACGCGCGGCGGTCGTCCCACTCGATCAGTGCGGCGTCGAGCGACGTGTCTGGGTAGGTCTCCCACCGCGCTCCGGGCCACGACTTGCCCTCGAAGCGCAGGCGAGCGTTGACGGCGTTGGCCGACGGGGCGTCGTGGCCGTAGAGGAAGCCGAGGACGGAGCAGGTGGACGGCAGGGGCTTGCCTTGCTCGAAGAGGCAGTCGCGCAGACCGGCGACGGATTGTGCCGCCTTACGGATGCGGTCGGGACTGGAGTTAGGGTCGGACATGGGCTAGTGGTTGCGGATGTGGTAGGTGGCGCGCTCTTCGAGCAAGCGGCGCTCGGCGGCGCGGCGGGCGTGCTCCTGGATGATGAGGCGCTCGGCGCGGGTATGGTCGGCGCAGCAGACGCGGTGGCCGTAGAGCAGCAGCGAGAACAGGCCGGTGAGCAGCGCGAAGTGAATCAGGTCGACGATCATGGCTCAGGCGGCTTTGCGGCGCGGCCCCTTGGGACGGCGCGCGGCGGCGTGGAGGCGCGTGATCAGCAGATCGTGGATCTCGGCGTAGGCGCGGCAGG
>CAXBBB010000694.1:0-1915 GCA_963973615.1 uncultured Rhodothermales bacterium
TTCGAGCACGTGTTGGCTCCTGCCGACGCAGCCTAGCACACTTCGCCGAGAAGCCGAGCACGTACGTGGTCGAGGCGCGTCCGTCCGACGGGTAGCTCAACTCCCTCTGTCAACTCCACAGCGTATCGGCTTCCTTCCCGCACGCGCAGCCGGGCGACGTTGGCGAGGGGGACCAGGTACGAGCGGTGGATGCGCACGAACGTCGGCAACATGTCGCCGAGTTGGTGGATCGCAACGTCGTGCAGGCGCCGAGTGCCGTCGCGCAGGATGAGTTCGGAGAGGGCCCCTGCCGCCTGGACGTACGCGATGTCCGCCATCGGCACCAGGTCGACGCGGCCCGCAGAGCGGACGGCGAGGGCGGCAGCGGGACGATGGGCGAGGTGCGCCCGCAAACGGCTCACCATCGTGCCGATGCGCTCGGCTCCAAACGGCTTGCGAACGAAGTCGACTATTCCCTCGTCGAACCCTTCGATGGCCCGCTCGGGATGCGCCGACACGACGACGACAGCGACCGACCGCGCCGCTGATTCGGACAGCAGATCGAATCCGTCGCGACCGTTCAGATTGAGGTCGAGAAAGACCACGTCGAATCGCCCCCCGAGCAACAGACGCCGCGCGTCGTTCAGCGTCGTGCAGGTGTCGAGCACGACGATCTCGGGCGCGTGGTCGCGCAACAGCCGGACAAGTCGGCGAGCGACGATGGGTTCGTCTTCGACCAGAAGCACGCGCATCAGCGGTGGGGAAAAAGGTCTATGCGCGTCACCCACGCTCCGTCTTCGGCACCGTGGGTCAACGACCACGCGCCCGGGTAGCTCTCTTCGAGCCGCGCGCGGACGTAGCCCAAACCACCCCGCTCGGACCCAGGCGTAGGGGATTGGTCGGCGAGTGGTGTTCGGAGCACGTAGTGTCGCCCGGCATCCCTATCGATCTGCGACAGCGTGAAGTGTGGGGGGTGCGTGTAAGCGTTGTGCGTAATGGCGTTCTCGACGAGTGTGTGGAGCACGGCGGGCGGGATCGGCGCCGATAGGTCTACGCCGATCGTGTCGAGGGCGAACGTCACGTCGCGGCGGAAGCCCATCACATCCAGGTGCGCACGACAGAGTTTCAGCTCGCGGGCCATCGGAATGAGCCGCTCACCGGAAACGTCGGACAGCATACGCAACTCGTCGGCGAGCGCTTCGAGCGCCTGGGCGCCGACGGCCGGGTCGGTCTCAACCCACTCCATCACCGAAGTCAGTGTGTTCATCAGGAAGTGCGGTTGCAGATGCTTTTTGAGCAGTTCGGCTTCGAGCCGCGCCGATTCCGCGAGGGCGATCCGGTAACGCCGCTGGTCCCCTCGCACCTGCACCGCGAGTGAGAGCAGCAGCCCCGCTACGAGAAGGGCGAACGTCGAGAAAAAGGCGAGGTCGAGGAAGCGGTAGCCTGTCACGAGCAGCACCAGCAAGCATCCGCCGACTCCGGCGAGCGCGTAAGCGGCACCCGGCTGACGCTTCCATACCGCCCACCCCGCGATGCCGACCGAGACCGACAACGTCAACCCGAACAGCACCAGCGCCTGCGTGTCGAATCCGCCCGGAAGCAGCAGCACGCTGCCACAGACTGCCGCCGTCAGCGCCAGCACGAGCGGCGTACGAGGTAGCGCGAACCGCACCGCTAGCGTAGCGCACAGCAACAGACCCACGCCGACCGTCAACCCATGCACGATCCAGAGGCGTATCACGTGGAGGTCGTACGCATAGCCGAAGACCGGGCGCCAGCTCTCGGCGACGAGCAGCCCGGCCACGGCCAGACACAGCAGCGCCGCCAGCGCGTAGGACCGATTACGCCGCACAATCGCCAGCACGCTTCCATAGAGCGCGACCAGCACGAAGCCGCCCAGAAAGATTAGCGACAGCCCCACCGCCCGTAGCGGCTC
>CAXBBB010000695.1:0-1907 GCA_963973615.1 uncultured Rhodothermales bacterium
ACGTGGGCACTGATCTTGCGCGTCCCTCCCTTCGCGATTTCCCTCTCTTTCGTATGTCCCGCTCACCGTCCGAATCGACACCGCTTTCCGAGCGTGAGCGGTCGATCTTGCGCGCCGCTGTCCAGGCGTTTGTGCAGACGGCAGGGCCGGTCGGCTCGCGGATCCTGGCCGAGCGCTACGACCTGGGCATCAGCAGCGCGTCCATCCGGTCGACGCTGAGCGCGTTGGGCGCGGCGGGCTATCTGGACCAGCCGCACACATCGGCAGGCCGGGTCCCCACAGCTCAAGGCTACCGAACATTTGTGGATGAGTTGATGGCGGCTCCGCTGCTCTCGACGGCCGAGAAACACCTGCTCCGCGCCGAACTCGACCGGATGAGCGGCGACACAGACGGTCTGCTGCGCGAGACGAGCAAACTGCTCGGCACGCTGTCGAACCTGCTCGGTGTCGTCCTTAAACCCCGATTGGCGACGGGCATTCTGGAGCGTATCGAAGCCGTCCCGGTCTCGTCGAGCCGAGTCATCTTCGTGCTCAGCCTGCGCGACGGGTTGGTCAAAACGATCCTGCTCGAACTCGACACCGACGTGCCGCGCGACCAGTTGGAGCGTGTCGTCCAGCGCCTCAACGAGCGCATCGCGGGATTGGCGATGGAGGAGATCCGTCGCACGTTCGCCGAACGCGTTCAGGATCTGGACGACGAGACGCGCGCCGGTGTCGTCCGGCTGATCGTCGACCGGCAGCACGCGTTTTTCGCCGATCCGCCTACCGAGCGCGTCGAAGTGTCGAGCACCTCGCCGCTGCTCAACCAGCCCGAGTTTCAGCAGCCCGCCGAGTTGCGACGCCTGATCGGGATGCTCGAAGACGAACGCTTCCTGGTCCAACTGCTCGAAGACGAGACGAGCAGTGCAGGCGTTGCCCGCATCACGATCGGCCGCGAAGGCGACGACGTCGAAGGCTTCTCGATCGTCACGGCGCGCTACCGGCTGGGCGGATCGGTCGGCACCGTCGGCGTGATCGGCCCCACGCGAATGGACTATGCGCGTGCTGTCGGCATCGTCGAGCAGGCCGCTCGCACGCTGTCGTCGTCCACTTCCTGACCTCTTTTCTGTACTCCCTACACTGACTACTATGCCTGAAACGCCACGCGACACTGCGACTGCCGAAGAGCAGATGATGCAGACAGTTGAGGAACTCGCCGAACGCGAAGAACAACTCGAAGCTGCGCAGAACGCGCGCGATACCCTTGCCGAGCAGTTGCGCACGCTGCAAGAAGAGCGGGATCTGCTCGATGACCGCTTGAAGCGCGAGGTCGCCGATTACCAAAACTTCCGCCGCCGCACCGCAGAGGAAAAAACGGGCTGGTCGAACGAAGCCAAAGCTAGCGTGCTCAAAGGGGTACTCGACATCTTCGACGACCTGGATCGTACGCGTGAGGCGACGGCCAAAGCCGAGGGTCCCGATGCGCTCCAATCGCTGCGCGACGGCGTCGACCTGGTCTACCGCAAGTTCAACGAAACGCTGGACCGCCTGGGCGTCGAAGCCATCGACGCGGAAGGCAAGCCGTTCGACGAACACTTCCACGAGGCCCTCACCCAGCAGCCCGCCCCCGACGGTGTCGCAGCGGGTACTGTCGTCACCGAATACCAAAAAGGCTACACACTCGGCGACCGCGTCCTGCGCCATAGCAAAGTCGTCGTCGCCGCCTGAATATGATCGAATACTACGAAGTTCTCGGCGTCGCCCGCGATGCCACCGACGCCGACATCAAGAAGGCGTATCGCAAGGTCGCGATGAAATACCACCCGGACCGCAATCCGGGCGATGCGGAAGCCGAGGCCAAGTTCAAGGAGGCTGCGGAAGCCAACGAGGTGCTCTCGAACCCCGACAAGCGCGCCCGCTACGACCGC
>CAXBBB010000696.1:0-1904 GCA_963973615.1 uncultured Rhodothermales bacterium
CCGCGGAGGTAGGTCAGGAGGTCAGTGTGCTGCCAGCCGGGTTTGGGCGTGTCAAGCACGTATCCGTAGGTAGCACTCGTCGGATCTAGGTCGAGTGGGCCAAAGGCGGCGATGCCCAATCCATCGAGACGCCGCTCCAGAGCGAAAAAACCCTGTACGCGCGCGAGGGTGTCTTCTGGCGTCGTCGTAGCGAATTGGACGAAGCGTTCGAGTTTACCCAGTCCATCTCCGACCGCGCAGGCGCACGAGCTTCCGCCCGTTTCCAGGCTTCCAAAGAGAGGAGGGGCAGAGGACATATCGTAGGAGTGAGCGGAAGTTCGGTTAGTCCAACGTCCGATAGTGGTCGGACCGTTGCATGCATCGCAAATCGTTAGAAATGTGTCACGCGCACGGAGCGGCGAGCCGAGCCTCGATTACGGATCTATAGTGGGCTTCGTAGAGCGGCACCACGCGCTCGATCCGAAAGTGCTCGGCGCGCGCTTCGGCTCCAGCGACCATACGGGCGTGCAGCGCATCGTCCGAGATCAGGCGCCGTACGCGTTCGCTCATTGCCTCGACGTCTCCCAGCGGACACAGGTATCCGCTGTCCCCGTCGACGATCACCTCGGGTAGTCCGCCGATGTCAGATGAAACGACAGGCACGCCGCACGCCATCGCTTCGAGCGCGGCCAGTCCGAACGTTTCGCTCCCGGATGGCAGCAAAAACACGTCGGCAATGCTCAACAGCTCCTCGATAGGGTCTTGCTTGCCTAGGAATCGCACGTCGTCGTGGACGCCCAACTCGCGGGCGAGAGCCTCGGTGGGCGCGCGGTCCGGTCCGTCGCCGATGAGGAGTAGCTTGACCGGCTCGCCCAGTTCGCGGAGTCGAGCCAGGATGCGAACGGTATCTCCCGCACGTTTGACCGGGCGGAAGTTGCTCACGTGCGCCAGGATCTTGTCGCCATTGGGGAAAAGAGCCGTCCGAAAGTGGTCTTTGTTCTGCCGCTTGAAGCGCTCGACGTCGACGAAGTTGGGAATCACCTCGATGTTTGTCGTCACGTCGAAGTGGTCGTACGTCTCGGTCCGCAAGTACTCGCTGACGGCTGTCACACCATCGGATTCCTCGATTGAATGCGCGACGACGGGCGCAAAGCTCGGGTCCTGACCGACGAGCGTGATGTCGGTCCCGTGTAGCGTCGTCACGACGGGAACGCAGAGCCCTTTCTTCTGCAAGATCTGCCGCGCGAGAACGGCGCTCGTCGCGTGCGGAATCGCGTAGTGTACGTGGAGCACGTCGAGCCCGTAGTGCTGCGCCACGTCGACCATCTTGCTCGTCAGTGTGAGCGTGTACGGTCGATGCTCGAAAACGGGGTAATTGGTCGTGCTGACTTCGTGGAAGAACACGTTCTCCGAAATATGGCCCAACCGGAACGGCATCTGGTACGAGATGAAGTGGACCTCGTGACCGCGAGCTGCAAGAGCCTTTCCCAGTTCGGTCGCGACGACGCCGGAGCCGCCGTAGATGGGATAGCAGGTGATGCCGATTTTCATGCGTCGTCCGTTGGGTTCCAGTTACGAACCGAGCGTTCCAGTTGAGGTTGCGCGCGTCGCACGCTCGGCACCGCGCAGATTGAGAGAAGCCGGGGGTATCGTGTTACCGCGCAGTAACAGCATGCGTGTTACTCCGACTGCGTTACACGCGCCTTGATGCCAAGCGTGCTACCTTTGCTCTGCCTCTCCAATCAACAACACACACTCTAACATGAATCGTCTTCTCGGCCTACTGGCCCTCTCCACTCTGGCCTTTGCGCCTGCTGCCCACGCCCAGCTCGGTGTCGCCGTTGGCGCCAACTTCGACAGCTATTCCGACGTCGAAGTCAACAACGACAGAGACGGCTTCGACAACACGACGGGCTACCACATCG
>CAXBBB010000697.1:0-1901 GCA_963973615.1 uncultured Rhodothermales bacterium
AAAAAAGGTGACGAGCTGTTCGCTGACTATACCGAAGACCCAGACGTAGAACAGGATCATCCAGCCGATGAGGAAGGCGATCGAGTAGGGCAGCATGGTCGCCACGATGGTACCGACGCCGATTTTCTTGTCGTACTTGGCAGCAAACGCGAGGATTAGGCCGAAGTAACTCATCATCGGCGTGATGATGTTCGTCGACGAGTCGCCGATGCGGTAGGCGGCCTGAATAACCTCGGGGCTGTAGCCGAGCAGCATCAGCATCGGCACGAAAATCGGCGCCGTCACGGCCCACTGCGCACTCGCGCTTCCCAGCATCAGGTTGACGAAGCAGCACATCAGGATGAACGGGATGAAGACAAGCGGCCCGGTCAGCCCCAGGTCGATCAGTACGTCCGATCCGGTGACGGCGAGTATGGCGCCCAGGTTGGTCATCTTGAAGTAGGCGACGAACTGCGCGGCGAAGAACACGAGCACGATGTAGAGGCCGAGCGTCGACATCGCCGCCGCCATGCCGTCGACTACGTCCCTATCGCTCTTGATCTTGCCCGTCACCCAACCGTAGACGACGCCGGGGATCAGGAAGAAGACGAAGATGAACGCGACGATGCCCTGCAGAAAGGGCGATCCCAGGACGGCGCCCGTCTCGGGGTTGCGCAGGACGCCGGACTCGGGCACGACCAGCAGGGCGATGACCGCGGTGAAGAGCGCCACCGAAATACCTGCCCACCGAAGCCCGCGCGACTCGT
Organism: uncultured Rhodothermales bacterium; assembly: GCA_963973615.1. Lineage (GTDB taxonomy): Bacteria > Bacteroidota > Rhodothermia > Rhodothermales > BA12 > CAXBBB01. The sequence continues at coordinate 747 of CAXBBB010000697.1, forward strand.
CGTCGGTTAGCGGCTTCAACGCGTCGTCGGTATGGACCGAGGGATCGGCGTTGGAGTCGTCGTAGGCGCCCAGACGCGGCTCGACGATTTTGGCCGTCACTAGGCTGCCGACGAGGGTGATCAAAAACGTGCTCGCGATCATGAAGTACCAGTTCACGGCCGCAGGGACCGTGTAGGCGGGGTCGATCAGTTGCGCCGCTTCTTGGGTGATGCCCGCCAGCAGCGGATCGACGGTTCCGATGAGCAGGTTGGCCGAGTAGCCGCCACTTACGCCCGCGAACGCCGCCGCCATGCCCGCTAGCGGATGCCGCCCCAGCGCCAGAAAGATGACGCCCGCCAGCGGAACGAGGACGACGTAGCCCATCTCACTCGCCGTGTTCGAGAGCACACCCGCAAACACAATGGCGACCGTCACCAAGTTTTTGGGCGCCTTGAGCACGATGCTCCGAATCAGAGCGCTCAGCATCCCGCTGTGCTCGGCCACGCCGACGCCTAGCATCGCCACCAGGACGGTCCCCAGAGGGACGAACGAGGTGAAGTTGGTCACGAGCGTCGTCACGATGGCGCGCAGTCCATCGCCCGACATCAGCGAGACGGCGTCGATCGTGCCGCTATCGGCCCGTCCCCTCGCGCCTTCGGGACGCGGATCGTCGACGGACAACTCGAACCAGCCCGCGATTCCGCTGATCAGGATCACGGCGAGGGCAAACATCGCGAACAGCGTGACGGGGTGCGGCAGCAGGTTGCCCAGCCACTCCACAAACGTCAAAAACCGCTGGAACAGCCCGCGCGGATTGGGCTGGGGAGGCGCGGCCTGCTTGTGGACGGACGGATGTTCTTCGGGCGTGGGGCCGGTGGGATCTGACATAGAGCGGAAGTCGAGAGGCTCAGCAAAACTACGTACCTCGCCGCTGGACTTCTCGCCCATCCTTCACGCTTGGGATAGGGGCGCCACTCGCGCCGTCGTCACTGGCGCCACTGCCACGCCCGATCTCGACACCCGCGGGTGGCACATAGTTGGCCACCTGACCGCAATGCCGCTCGATTGGCTCGCACAAATCACCGTCGATCAGTCGACCACCGGTTGGACGCTCATCAGCCGTCTTGTAAGTTGAAAACGTGAGCCATTTCGGCTCTCCGAGCGCGCAAGCCCGT
>CAXBBB010000698.1:0-1899 GCA_963973615.1 uncultured Rhodothermales bacterium
CGGCGACATCCGTAGGGGCGAGACCAGTCTCGCCCCTACGATGGGTTGGGCAATTGCCTTGGCGATGCTTCTGGTGCCGCTCGGCGCGCAGGCTCAGAACGTGTCCAAAGTGGGCACAACGAGCGGCCAGTTTCTCAAAATCGGCGTCGGCGCGCGGTCGGTTGCGCTGGGCGCTTCGGGCGTGGCGGACGCGCAGGGTGCCGAAGCGCTCTACTGGAATCCCGCCGGGCTGAGCCGATTGGGCACTCAGGGCGAGGCGATGGCGATGCACACCGATCACCTAGCCGGACTGACACACGACTTCGTCGGAGCCGCACTGCCTGCGCTCGGCGGACACGTCGGCATTGCAGCGACCGTTTTCTCGGTCCCCGACGATGAGGTACGCACGTACGATCAGCAGCAGGGAACGGGCGAAACGTTCGACGCGACGAGTTTGGCACTCGCACTCAGCTACGGACGCGCCGTGACCGACCGCTTCTCGGTCGGCGCGACGGGCAAATTCGTTCAGGAGCGCATCTGGAACTCGTCAGCGCGCGGCGTGGCATTCGACCTGGGCGTGCAGTTTCGGACCGACTTCTGGGGCGGCCTCACGCTCGGAGCCGCGCTCTACAACTTTGGATCGGATATGAAGATGGACGGCCGCGACATCGCAGCGCAGATCGACCCGGACCCACGAATCGAAGGCAACAACGGCCAGATCCCGGCGCAGTACCGCCTCGACAGTTGGAGCCTGCCGACTGATTTTCAAATCGGTGTGACGATGCAGCCCATCAGCAGCCGACTGCAAACACTCACGCTCAGCGTCGACGCGCTGCACCCGGCGAGCAACTACGAAAGCGTCAACGTGGGCGCCGAGTATGCCGTTCGCGACCGCGTCTTTCTGCGCGGTGGCTACGAAGGGTTGGGGCTGGGCGAAGAGTTCGAGCGTGGGCTGTCGGCGGGCGTAGGCGTGGCGCTGCCGCTTCCCTACGGCGGCGGGCTAGCCAAAATCGACTACGCGTATCAGGGTAAAGGACGACTGGGCGGACTGCACGTCGTCGGCGCCGCGGTGACGTTTTGAACCGGGCGAGCGGACATAGCGCGTCGCAGACGTGGATCGGGGCAGTCGTGTTGGCCCTGCTCCTGTTCTCCGGATGCACGAGCGAGCGGCAGGCACGTGTCGATGCCGGCGGTCTGGTGTATTGGACGAGCCCCAACCCGCAGGAGCGCGAGATGGCCGAGTCGCTAGCCGCCGAGTGGAACGCGCTGCACCCGGACGCACAGGTGACCGTCCAGCCGATTCCCGCCGGGCAGTCGAGCGAAGAGGTCATTATGGCCGCCGTCGCCGGAGGCACGACGCCCGACATCTGCTCCAACATCTGGCCCGGATTGGTCGCCGATCTGGTACGCGCAAACGGCGTGCTCGCCCTCGACACGCTCGACGGGTTCGCCCACCTCGCATCGGAGCGCTTGCCCGAGGGTACGCTCGACGCCTTCCGTAGCGAAGACGGCCACGTCTACCAGATGCCGTGGAAGACGAATCCGATCCTGATGCTCTACAACCGCGACCTGATGGAGCAAGCAGGCTACGCCGCTCCACCAGCGACCTACTCGGCCTACCTCGACGCCGCCCAGCGCATCCAGGACCTGCCTGGCGAGGCGTGGATCGGCTATCGCGACGTGCGCCCGATCTGGTGGCAGCGCTACTTCGACTTCTACAGTTTCTACATCGGCGCGAGCGGCGGGCAGACCCTCTTCGACCAGGGCGAGATTGCCGTCGACACGTCGGCTGCGCGGCAGGTGATGGGTTTCTTTCAGACGCTCTATGCTAAGGGCTACTTCCCGCGCAGCACGTTTCCTGGAGCGCCGTTCCTCAACGGCGGCATCGCGACCGAGTTTACCGGCCCGTGGAACGCTGCC
>CAXBBB010000699.1:0-1897 GCA_963973615.1 uncultured Rhodothermales bacterium
CCAGGCATCTCCATACGCTCCTCCTGTGTGGGAGCAGCAGGCGCTTCTACGTCGCCCGTAGCGGCGGGCGGTGGCGGTGCAGGCGGCGTCGGCGGAGCAACCGACGTGCAACCGGCGATGACGAGGGCGAGAGCGCACGCAGCGCTGAGCAGTCGAGACATGGGAAGTCTGGGACAGAGTAGAGGTGTAGCGTACGCAATCTACGGCTTGCCCTAGCGACGAACAGGGCGAATCGTGCAAAAGCCGACGCCCCTCTCCCCCACCTCCCTCTCACACCGCTTCCTCCAATCCGCCCGCTAATACCGACACGACACCGACAAGCTTCTTCGGCTTGATAGGCAACTCAAGCGTGACGCGGGGCCGAATTGTCGTGCCTTCGCCCATCAGATCCGCAGCGCTCCGACGCACGTCCTGAGACAGCAGGAGCAGCGGTGCATCGTTCAGCACTCCGCCTGTGCCCAGCATCTCTTCAGCAACCTCGGCTTCGTGGCGGATGGTGTACAAATCAGCAACGACAACCGTAGGTCTAACGTCTGTCGGCACGGCGGAAAATCGGTCGATGACCGTCAGGCCCGCGTGGGGTCTGAGACACATTCCCAGGTAGCGACGCAGCATGGAATCATCACACACGACGAGGACACAAGCACGGAGCGACGTCTTGGTTTGGTCGGCGAGCGATGCCTCAAGCAAGTCGACAGCGCGGCGTGTTCTACTCGATACGACGAAATGGAAAGCGCTTCCTGAAGACGGGCTGGCCGGTCCGACTAAGGACTGAGGGGAATAGAGGAAGCGCATGCTGGAGTAGTTGATGGTTCCAACTTCGCTCCGATAGAGCGCATACCTCGACCACAAATCGCTCGATTTGAAACCCTCGACCTGCTGGGCGCCCTCGCTTCTTTGCCTGCACGGATTGTGCATGCCATGCCCCTACGCATCCAGAAAAGCGCTTCCGACTAAACACAATCCGTGCACGTGCGGGAAAAACGAGTACAGCGCCTGTGCCCTTCGCGTGTGATTCACGCCCTCGCGACCAAAGAGTTGGGGCTAGTCAGCAACCCTAGATAGATAGAGCTAAGGATTCGAGGGGGTTACCTCTCTGTCTTCTCGTCACGCGCCCCAGCTTCTCCGTAGGCCGACGGTGTATCCCCATACGCGTCCCGGAAGGAGCGAGTGAAGTAGGACACGCTGTTGAATCCGACAGCGTAGGCGATTTCGGCGACCGTCCCGACCTTCTTCTTGAGCAGCAGTGCGCCTTGCCCTAGCCGGTACGCTCGAATCGTCTGAACCGGCGAGGCCATTCCCAACTCACCCATTCGCCGCCGCAAGTGAGCCGGACTCATCCCGATGGTATCGGCCAGTTCGCGAGCCGAGAAGTCCGCGTCGGCGAAGTGTTCGTGGACGGCTGCTTCAATCTGCTCGCGCAATTCGTCCGAAGCAGAGACCGCGTCGGGAAACGCGTCGACGACAGTGGGAGGCTCGGGTGGACGATCTGTTGGGGACGAACGTGCCGATGAGAGCGGGGCGACTCTGGACAAGCGTTCGCGCAGGGCGGCGCGGCTAGCGAGAAGCGAGCGTACTGTGGCGAGCAATTCGCGCGCGTCGAACGGCTTGGCGAGGTAGCCATCGGCCTGAGCGTCAAAGCCAGCGACGCGGTCGGTCACGTCGGCCATGGCGGTGAGCAGCAGGACGGGCAGGAAACCCAGGTCGGGATCGGATTTGACCGTTCGGCACAGCGTCAGACCGTCCATGACGGGCATCGCTACGTCACTCACGATCACGTCCGGCAGGTGGACACGTGCCTGCGCCAATCCGTCGGCGCCGTCGGCGGCCTCGATCACGTGGTACGTCGGTGTGAGCACGTCGCAGACGTAGCGGCGCACGTCGTCCTCGTCCTCCC
>CAXBBB010000700.1:0-1892 GCA_963973615.1 uncultured Rhodothermales bacterium
GTTCGTCCAGTCGCGCCCACATCGAGATGCCCGCGTTATTGACCAGCGCGTCGATCTGTCCGAATCGGCGGGCGGCTGTGGCGACGAACGCACGGCATTGCGCCTCGTCGGATACGTCGGTCGCTACGGTCAGTACGTCGGCGCCGCGCGTTCGGCAGTCGGCAGCGACGGCCTCCAATCCGGCTTCGCCACGTGCCGCAAGCGCCAATCGACATCCACGCTCGGCTAGTTGCAGCGCCATCGCTTTGCCGATCCCAGAAGACGCGCCAGTGAGGAGAACGACGGACGAGGCGGAGAGAGGATCGGGCATACGAGTCAAGGGCAGAGTCGGCAACGCTAGATACGCAGTCCGTCATCCGGATGTCGGAAGGATTACCAACCGGTATCGCGCGCCCCGATCACGCAGTGCAGTTCTGCGTTCAGGCTAGGTACCCTTTACATCCCCACGATGCGTTTCAAATCCGCCGCCCTCCGACTCGTCTTCGTTCTGATCGCTGTTCTGGTAGTGCCTGCCTGCCAGCAGGCGTATTACAACGCGTGGGAGAAGCTGGGCAAGGACAAACGCGACCTGCTTGCCGACCGTGTCGAGGAAGCCCGAGAAAGTCAGGAGGAAGCCAAGGAGCAGTTCGAAAATGCACTCGAACAGTTTCGGAGTGTCGTCGCGTTCGATGGCGGTGAGTTGGAAAACGCCTACGACGATGTCAAAACCGCCTACGACCGCAGCGCTGCCCGAGCCACTGACGTAACCGAACGAATCGACGACGTGGAGCGTGTCGCCAGCGATCTCTTCGCCGAGTGGGACGATGAACTGGACGATTACGAAAGCGCCGACCTGCGCCGCCGCAGCGCCGATCAACTCCGCGAAACCCGGAGGCGCTTCGACGGGCTACTCGCCGCGATGCGCCGCGCCGAGGTGAGCATGAACCCCGTTCTCGAACGGCTCGAAGACCAGACGCTCTTCCTAAAGCACAACCTCAACGCCAGGGCTATTGCCTCGCTCGAAGGCGAAGTTGCCGTCCTCCAAGACGAAACCGCCAGCCTGATCCGCGAGATGGAGCGGGCCATCCGCGAGGCCGATGACTTCCTCGACGGCATGAACGGATAGCGCCGTCTGGTGACGAACATCGTCCGACTGCTCAGCGTCCGAATCGAACCAACGCCAATCCGCTGATCGCCCGATGTCCCGAACCGAACGCGCCCGCTTCACCCTCGACGCACTGCGTGAGCGCACGCCTGAACCCGAGACCGAACTCGCCTACACCAACCCGTTCGAGTTGCTGGTCGCAGTCGTCCTCTCGGCCCAGTGCACAGACGCGCGCGTCAACAAGGTCACGCCCGCGCTGTTCGAAGCGTTTCCTGACGCCCAAGCGCTCGCCGAAGCGACACCGGACGACGTGTTTCCGTTCATCCGCTCGGTCTCCTATCCCAACAACAAGGCCAAGCACTTGGCGGGATTGGGGGCGATGCTCGTCGATGAGTTTGGAGGCGAAGTGCCCCAGACGATACCCGAGCTGATTAAGCTACCGGGCGTCGGGCGTAAGACGGCGCTCGTCGTCACGTCCGTCGCGTTCGGAGCCGATGCCGTCGCCGTCGATACGCACGTATTCCGTGTCTCGAACCGCATCGGGCTGGTACCGCCGTCCGCTGATACGCCGCTCAAAGTCGAGCGCTCGTTGGGAAGGGTGATTCCGCGGGACGAGTGGAGCGAAGCGCACCACCTGCTCATCCTGCACGGACGGTATACCTGCCTCGCCCGCGCGCCCAAGTGCGAGGTGTGTCCGGTCACGGCGGTATGCGACTACTTCGCCCGTCTGCAAACGCTACCCGCCCCAATCCCGGATCTCGACCCCAAACGCGGACGCTACTTCGCCCCGACCGGAGGCTACTTCGAC